>JAUWAR010000025.1 GCA_030601965.1 bacterium
CAGAAAATAATCGTATTATACATATTGGCAAGGATATTGACCCTCAAAAAGCACAGGGTGAATTTATTGGTCTTGGTAAGTTTTCGGAAAATATATGTCAGGTATTTAGACAGGCATTAGAGGAAGTTGCTGGTAGAGACAGTTTCAAAGAAGACTATTTTGAGTCAGCCCTTCAAATAATGGCTCCTACAATATCACTAATTGCAGTTGATATAACAGAATTCCCATGTGTTGAGATTGATTTCCCTGAGGATTTGGACAAGGCACAACAGATACTACAGGCGCTGAGGAAATCATATTAAAAATCAAAACCAAGTAGATTGTAGATAGTAGTCAGTAGATAGGGAAAAAATCTGTCTTTCCCCCTCCCTATCTACCATCTACTCGCTACTACCTACTTTTTGCAATTTTACATTTTGATTTTTGCATTTTGATATTTTATCTGTAACTTACCTGTATCCCATATTTTGATACTGCATCTTGGTCCTTTTTCTCCTGCCTGCTGTATTTTATTTCCAGTTTTATGTGTTTGGTAATCTTATTTCTTAATAGAATAAAATATCTTATTCCTGTTTCAGATAAAGGGATATTCGTAAGTAGTCCATATAGGTCTGGTTCATATTCATAAATAGAGGTTTCACCATCAAAAATAATATACCTTCCTTGAATAGTAAGCCTATCAAAAGGTTCATATTTAGTATCAACATATATGAGTTCCTCCTTTGAGGTAAATTCTTCTTCTTTATAAAAAGACTGGTCATATCTTAATCTTATAGAGAGATTTGACGCTTTGGTGTCATACTGAAATCGTATGCCTTGTCGCTCACCTTTATGTTTATATTGAAAAGTAAAAACCAAAGAAGGATGAGGATTATATCTGAATTGTATCCTTGCCTCTTGTTTATAAGAACAGTTATCATCAGGGTCTATTCTTCCATGGGTTATAATATCAAAATAGGCACTAATATTTATATTTTTTACAGGTCTATAATCAATCTTGTTAAAATATCCTTTTTCATTCCTGTTTTTTCTATTATCACAAAACCCCATACCTAAAGGGCTTAAGAAAGAGGGAGAATAGTCTCTCAGGAGGGAGGTAAAAATAACAGGTTTCTTTTTGTAAGATAGACCTATAATTTTACCACTACCTTTTATATTCCCATAAAAAGAAAAAGCAATTTCACTGAAGACATTCAGATTAAAGAGGCTTGTCTCATAGTCTATTCCCATAAGAGACAAAGGACTATCTTCTATATTCTGCCAGTTCCGATAACTTCTGTAACCCGTGGTACCAATGCCTTTATATCTAATTCTTGCTCCATAAAGTGTTTCTTTTATCTTATCTTTTCGTGCAAGTTTATTTTCATCAGAATGATATAAATAATCATATTTTGTGGCAAAAAGCAGACTATCTGGACTTACTTCAGAAGTTCTATCCCTCGGCTCCTTAGAGAAGAAAAGAAAACACTGAATCTTCTTTATGAATGATTCAATTGCAATTCCACAAAGGGAGTGATTCTCGTTTCCTGCTGATCTATAAGGTCTTATACCTCTGTTATGCCCACTAAACGATTTTGATAGTTTCATTATAGACCAGGGAGATGAAAGCAGGAGTCCTTGTGCAAATTCAAGTTCATAATGTCCAACTGAGAGTTTATCTATAAATTTATCAAATTTAATTTCTCCATAAACTCTCCAGAAATCAGCATAGCTTTTCTCAAAATAGTCCTTTTCTGTCAAGAGACTCAAAAAATATCGTCTGTAATTCATTTTTAGGCTATTATACTGTTTTATTGGGTCTCCAAATTTATGTTTCTCTTCAATTTTTTCTATCATTCTTGCGTAGAATTTTACATCTAATGGCTTTGTTTTGACAGGCTGGATATTATATATTTTAGGCTCTATTTTAATATAGGAATGAATCTTTTCAAAGAGTGCTCTTGATATTTTTGTTGTCTTCTTGAAATGTTCAAGGGTTTTAAAACTTCCAAGATTATCACGCTTCTTGATAATCTTTTCTGCAAGAGTTTTATTTATCCAGGGTATTTTTTGGAGTTCAAATTTATCTGCTTTGTTAATATCAATTGGAGTTTGCTTGAGTTCTATAAGTTCTTCTATTTCTGCAAAGGATTCTTTACCCTCAATTATCTCTTCGGGCTCTTCTTCAAAATTGGAGAATAAAGTGAGAAAGAGGAGGGGTGCAAGCCACATTTAATAGTAGATAAGAAATTTTTCTAATCTTCTAATCGCCTCTTTTATCCTATCCTCCTTTAGCGTAAGAGAAAATCTTGCATAGTCTTTACCATATTCACCAAAACCAATGCCTGGCGCTACTATTATGTCTAACTTCTGTAGAAGCACTTTCGGGAAATCCTTGTCACAATATCTATCAGGAATCCGTGCCCATACATAAAATGTTGCCTTTGGTTTTGCTACTTTCCAACCCATTTTATTTAATCCATCTACTAAAATATCTCTCCTTTTCTGATATGTCTCTTTAATGGCAGGCATATCATTTCTTAATGCAGAAATACCTGCATATTGAATAGGTTGAAATATACCCGAATCTATATTTAACTTTACAGTTTTTAATCTCCAAATAATCTTTCTATTACCAGCCGCAAAGCCTATTCTCCAACCTGCCATATTATAAGTCTTTGATAAAGAATAATATTCAACACCAATATCCTTTGCCCCTTGTATTTGTAGGAAACTTGGTGCCTCATAATCGTCAAAACAAATATCAGCATATATACACTCATGACACACTGCAATATTATATTTTTTTGCAAATTTGACTACATCTTCAAAAAATGCCTTTTCAACTGTCCCGGCAGTGGGATTATTGGGATAATTTAAAAACATTAGTCTTGCTTTTTTAGCGACTTCTTCATCAATACTGGATAAATCAGGAACAAATCCATTCTCCTCAAGAAGAGGCATCCTGTATATCTCACCATCAGATAATAATGTAACTGCAAAATAGAATGGGTAACAAGGGTCAGGTACTAAAACTATGTCACCCACATCAACTAATGCAGTGCATATATGTGCTAATCCTTCTTTTGCCCCTATAAGTGGAAGTATCTCGGTTTCGGGGTCCAGGTCTACATTGAACCTTTTCTTATAAAATCTACTTGCCTCTTCTCTGAATTCAGATAATCCACGAGTTCTTGGATACCTGTGATTTAGAGGGTCTTTTGCTGTTCTGCACAACTCTTCAATAACATATTGTGGAGGAGGCATATCAGGGTCTCCCATACCAAAGTCTATTATGTCAACACCCTTTTGTAACTTCTCATCCTTTATACTCTCTAATTCTGAAAAGACATCCTGGTTTAATCTCTTTAAGCGATTACTTATAAAATTCATCTTATTCAGAGTAATACATATATCGGGACTGGAAAGTCCCTCCTACACATCTCATATCGCATATCTCATATCTTTTTTCTCACTATCTCCATTATCTCCTGTACAAGTTTCTCTTTCTCGGCTCTTATCTCCTCTGATTTTTTCTTAATATCTTCTTTAAACTTCTCGTCTTTCAAACCTTTAAGATTTATGAGCACATTTAGATATGCAGATTCAATTCCAGCCTTTGCACAAAGAGCAGAGCAACCTGCATCAGATACTGCATTTATATTGCCTATCTCTGCGGCCTCTTTTGCAAGGTCTAATACATCCCTTGACCGTGACATCACCTCCAGAGGTACAAATATCGCCCCCTTTGTTGCCTCCTGTATAGCATCTTCTCTCGCTTTTATCTGCTCATCAGTCTTTTTTGGCATCCTGAATGTATCCATCAATCTATTAAACGCCTCTGTGTCTTTATCTATAAGTGCAACTAACTCATCCTTGAGTTTTTGTGCCTTTATAGCAGCTTCTTTCATCTTATCAAAATAGTCTTTATAACCTTTTTTGCCAACTGTAAGATTGGCTACCATCCCTGCAAGTCCTGCCGCAAGACTACCTACAAGTGCCGCTACACTTCCACCACCTGGTGCAGGTGAATCTGAGGAGAGTTCATCCACAAATTCCCATATCCTTTTTTCTGATAAGGGTCCCCTTTTTGCCAGACACCTATATTCAATAATCTTTTCATCCGGGTCAAATTTACTAACCTCGCTCATTCCCATAGACTGAACTGCTACTCGGATGAGTTCAGGTTCAGGCACACCGGGCGATTTACCCTGTTTCTCTAAATAATATCTTCCTGCCATAAGCATTGCCTCTTTTGGAATAAGACCCACAAGTTCAGAACCTGTAACCCTTAATCCTAAATTTTCTGCCTCTTTTTTGCACTCCTCAAATGCTATATGCGGAGGAGTAATCTTATAATTAGTAAGATTTATGGATACCTGAGCCATCTTATACTCATCAATATACCATCCCACTCCCTTTGTCGCCTTCAGAATTCCAGGAACTTTGATTGTTTTGCCATCCTTGTCTCTTATTATATTACCATCTTTATCCATTTTTGCCCTACCTGCCTCTCTGATATTAAGGGCAATTTCCCGAGCAAGTTTCCTGTCCTTGGTATTTAAATTCACATTATAGGCAATAAGAAACTCCCTTGCACCTATAATTGTTGCACCTGATTTTGTATTAAGCTCTGCAGGTCCATAATCTGGCAGACAATTAGGGTCTTTTAATTTCTCTTTTAATCCTTCATATTCACCTTTTCTTACATCTGCAAGGTTCTTTCTGTCCTCTTTTTTTGCAGCGTATTCGTAAAGATAGACAGGGATTTCAAGTTCATCACCAACTCTCTTGCCAAGTCTATTTGCAAGTTCTATACAGTCATCCATAGTTACACCAGCAACAGGTGCAAAAGGACATACATCACACGCACCCATCCTTGGATGTGCTCCCGTATGTTTAGACATATCTATAAGTTCTGATGCCCTTTTAATCGCATTAAATGCAGCTTCAACAACGCTATCGGGATTGCCAGCAAATGTCACCACGGTGCGATTTGTTGCCTTTCCAGGGTCAACATCAAGAAGTGTTGCCCCTTCTGTCTCCTCTATAGTCTTTGTGATACTATCAATAATATTTTTATTTCTACCTTCACTAAAATTTGGAATACATTCAACAATCCTTGACATAATACCCCCTGTTAAATGCTAAATTACAGATACTAAGATCTAAAGATCTAAAGATCTAAAAATCTAAAAATTAAATGATCTTTTGATCTTTGGATATTTCAATCTTTCGATTTTACTTTAGAAATTTAGAATTTATAATTCATAATTCTATTATCACTCCCTGTCAAGAAAAAATTGGAGAGTATTATTTTATTGACAAATAGGAGTTAATCCGTAAGGATTTTATGATATGAAAGGCTCACGCCTTAACTCCAAAATGCAGAATTTAATTAAATTACTTGCCCCATTCAGGGATGCACTTCTTGAAGCCGATAAAATCTATATTGTAGGAGGAGCAATAAGAGATGCTATACTTGGCAAGGAGACTAATGACTTTGATTTTGCAGTATCTGGCAAAGGAATTGAATTTGCAAAAAGATTCGCCAAAGGAATAGGTGGAAAATTTGTCCTTCTGGATGAGGAAGAAGATGAAGCCAGAGTTGTGTATAAAGAGGCTCGCCTCGTAGTGCAAAATGAGATAACTTTTGATTTTAACGGGATGGATGATATAGAAGACGACCTCTCACAAAGAGATTTCACAATAAACGCAATGGCTATGGATGTGAGGCTCATGTATAATTCAGAATTCAGAATTCAGAATTCAGAATTCAGAGTAATTGACCCTTATAACGGCGCGGAAGACATCAAGAATAGGATTATAAGAATGATAAATAAAGAGAATTTAAGAAAAGACCCCTTGAGAATTCTTCGTGCTTTCAGACTTTCCTCTACACTTGGATTTGAAATAGAAAGTAATACACTAAAAGTGCTCAATAGACTTTCTAAATTACTCCCAAATGTTGCAGCTGAAAGAATTAGGAACGAGTTATTCCTTATCCTGAATTGTGCGTCTTCTTATACGATTCTCTCTTCTATGGCTTCTCTTAAAATATTAGATATAATTATCAAAGAGATGCATCCGATGAGAAAAATAAAATCAGTTCAGAGTGCTAAAGTTGCCTTCGGCAAATCAGAGAATCTCCTTGACCACAGTCTCCTTACTGTTAGAGAAATTGAACAAACTCATTGGTCTAATGAAATAACGGCAAGATTTTTCAAAGAAAAAGGCACTCTTTTGAAACTTGCCGCTCTTATTCATGATATAGGTAAGCCATCCTGTTATATAAAAAAAGACGATGGAAGTGTTCACTTCTATGGTCATGAAGCAAGAGGTGTAGAATTATTAGAGAATATCAAGGAGGAACTAAAACTCTCGAACAAAGAAACTCAAGTATTGAAAGTTCTTATAGCCTATCATATGAGACCTCATCTTCTCGCGTCTTCAAAAGATTATTCTGACAAAGCCATATGGAGACTTGTAAGAGACGCTGGTGATGAAACCCCAGGACTTCTGATGCTTGCACAGGGAGATGCACTTGCATCCTCTGGAAAAGATATAGAAGATCTCAATAAAGTCATAAAAAAGGCACTCTCTATCTATTCTAACACAAGAGAACCAAAATTCAAAAGGCTTATATCCGGGGACGACCTAATAAAAATAGGGTTCACACCTGGTCCAATTTTCAAGAAGATTCTTAAAAAGATAGAGGAAGCACAAATTGAAGGGAAACTCAAAACTAAACAAGAGGCAATCACTTTTGTTAAAAATCAATTTATACTTGACAAATTTTAATCCATTGATTATCTTATTATTACCAATGAAAACTATTACCCTAAAACCCTCTTTTAAAAGTATCTTAATTACCCCCCCCCCGAAGTCGTAAGTCCTTATGTAACAAGAACTTATACACTACCAGTGTCTTATTATAGGACTGGTTTTTTTATATTCTTATGCACTTTATTGTTTCATTTTTGATATGTGAAAATTTTTAGAAAGGAGGTAAGATAATATGTTTAAACGACTTGTTGTAATTCTGGGTGGGATTGTTCTATCAGTCCAGCTCCTTGCAGTGCCTGACAATGCTATCTTTATGTCCAGGCTAAAGGTGACTGGTGTTCAGGAGTTCAACCCAGGTGCTCCTATTGATAGTTTTACTACCTACACCAGTAGTGGATGGAATTATCTCACAGCGCATACGAGTGGTAGCTCAGGTGGTATCATTAAGGACAGCTTGAGTGGGATAATACTTAAGGGATTTAACCCGGGTGTGCCTATTGATAGTTTTACTGCCAATTCTGATGGTGAATGGGCTTTTTTGATAGCACACGCAGGAGGTAACTTAGATACTATCATAAAGACAGCGTGGAAAGGCACATGGACACAGGGATATGGTAGTAGTGGTAATATTGTTAAGGGCTTTACAGCCGACAGTTCTGCCGGTTCTGGTGATAGTGTATGGCTTATGGTCACAATGGGTGTACTTGGGATTGAGGAATCCGAGGAAAGAGGAGAGAAAAGCGGGAGATTTGTAACCGGGCTCAATGTCATATCGCCTAATCCTTGTGTCGCTGGTAACACAACAATCTCATACACTATTGCAAAGGTCTCTGATGTGAGTCTCAAAATATACGATGCTTCTGGAAGACTGGTAAAGAGGCTTGTGGATAAGGAGCAAAGACTGGGAAAATATAATTTGAGATGGAATGGAGTAGATAAGTCAGGGAGAGGAGTAGTTGCTGGAACGTATTTCTTGAGGCTTGAGGCTGGAGAGGTCAGAACTGAGAAGGTAGTAGTAATCAGGTGATAGGTATCAGGTGTTCTTCTACCCGACTTCAGTCGAGGGTTAAAGGAGTTAACCCGTAAGGGTTTTATAAAAGGCTCACGCCTTAACTCCAGGAACCAAGATAACCACCTAAAACCTAACACCTAAAAAAGGGGGTATATTATGCGTAAATCTATAGCAATATTCGGGGTAAGTTGTCTGCTTACTGCATACTGCTTACTGCCTACCAGTACTTTTGCCGCAGATAAGACGGCAAAACTCGAGGATGAGAACAAGGTGCTGAAACAGAAGATTGCGCGTTTAGAGAAAATGATAAGCCAGCCGACAAGCACTTTGGACAAAGGGACACAACTGCCTGACGGTAAGGCAGGGAAGGACACCTGGATTCAAGGCAACCTTTACCCTGATGGAGATGCAGGGGTAAAGGATGTAAGGAAGGGCAAGACCTTTTATTCTAACAGTTGGGAGCAAAAGACTGGAGATACTCTCCTTCCTATTGAAGGTGGTTTGATAAAAACAGGACAAACTACACCGTATGTAAATTATGATGATGGATGGTATAAGAAGGGGCTTGCATTTGATTTTACAGACAATCTTGATGGCACTATAACTGACAACAACACTGGCCTGATGTGGGCAAAGGATGGAACTGGAGTGGGTTGTATGGGTGGTGCTACATTTACTTGGGCTACGGCTATTGATACCTGCAATAATCTAACTTGTGCTACCTACACTGACTGGCGACTACCAAATGTAAGGGAACTGCAATCCATAGCAGATTATGGTAGAGATAACCCGGCAATAGACCCGATTTTCATAAATACGCAGTCCAACAACTACTGGTCCTCTACTACTTATCACAACATTACCAGCTACGCTTGGCTCGTGACCTTCGGCTCCGGCACCGTGTACAGCAGCCGTAAGACCAACGGCTACTATGTAAGGGCTGTTCGTGGTAGCCAGTAGTTGTCTTTTTGACTTTTTTCGAAATTTTTCGGGAATATGGGGTTTTATGAAAATCTGCCAATATATAAGCAGGCACTTGATTTTACGGTCTGGATAGAAAATACAGTGAGGAATTTCTCACGCTATCACAAATATACAATTGGAACTGACTTGCGGAGGTTGAGTCGTGAGGAGGTGTTTCCCACATCAGGAGATAATCTCCACCTTTTTTCATCTTACTAACCTCCTTTCAAATTAAATTTTTTATCTCTACACCCCGCAGGATTGCGGGATGCTACCAATATACTTTTTCGGATAGAGATTTTGGATTTTTCTTGACACTTGTAAAAAGAGAGGTTATTATCAAGCAGAATAATGTATCCAGTTAAAGACATAGAAAAAAAGTGGCAGAAGTACTGGGAAGAGAATAATACTTATAAAACTGCGGACCCGCCTTCCAAAAAATATTACATCCTGGAAATGTTTCCCTATCCCTCAGGTGACCTCCATGTAGGGCATCTTAGGAACTATGTAGTAGTGGACACAATTGCCAGGTACAGGTTAATGAAGGGTTTTGATGTGCTTCATCCTATAGGTTGGGATGCATTTGGGCTTCCAGCGGAAAACGCCGCTATTGAAAGAGAAATTTCACCAAAACAATGGACGGTCTCAAATATCAATCTCTCAAGAACAAGCCTTAAGAATATGGGCATATCTTATGATTGGAATAGAGAAATATTAACCTGTGAACCCAATTATTACAGGTGGACCCAGTGGTTATTTCTCCTGCTCTTTAAAAAAAACCTTGCTTATAGAAAATCTGCTTATGTCAACTGGTGCACAGGATGTAAGACAGTTCTCGCAAACGAACAGGTGGAAAATGGAACCTGTTATAGGTGCCACGCCCAAGTTATAAAAAAACCTCTCACTCAATGGTTCTTCAAAATAGGAAACTATGCAGAAAGACTACTTAGTGATATTGATAAACTAAAAGGTTGGCCAGAAAATGTCAAGACTCTCCAGAGGAACTGGATAGGAAAAAGCACAGGAGTAGAAATTGGGTTTAAACTTTTAGGAACTAACGATATTCTTCCTGTATTCACTACAAGACCAGACACTATCTATGGAGTGACTTTCCTTACTATAGCACCAGAACATCCTCTTGCTCTGAAACTTGCAAAAGAGAGAGGTAATCACCTCGCAGAAGTTAAATCTTACATAGATAGTTCTCTGAACCTTTCAGAAACTGAAAGGGCAAGAATAGGCAGGGAGAAAGAGGCCAGCCTCGTAACAGGAGTGTTTACAGGAAAATATGCAATAAATCCCCTTTCGGGAGAAAAAGTAAAAATATTCATCGCAGACTATGTATCACCAGGTTATGGCACAGGTATTATAATGGGAGTCCCGGCACACGACTCAAGAGATCTTGTATTTGCAAAAAAATACAACCTTCCCATAAAGGAGGTGATAGTGCCAGAGTGGAGTCCCGAACTTGTTCGGGATAAATTCAGCCTCAACAAGTTGAGGACTCCAAAAGAGGCTTTCACAGATGAGGGTATTATGGTAAATTCAGGTCCCTTTACAGGCAAACCTTCAAAACAAGGAATCGAATTGATTGCCCATTTTGTAGAACAAAAAGGTATTGGAAGAAGAAAAGTGAACTATAGGCTCAATGATTGGCTTATATCAAGACAAAGATACTGGGGGACTCCTATACCTATTATCCACTGTGAGACTTGTGGACTTGTCCCAGACTATAATCTCCCTGTCCTTCTCCCAGAAGGAGAAATAGATTTCTTACCAAAGGGTCGGTCTCCACTTGAAGACCTCAAAGAGTTTATAAATGTCAAATGTCCTAAATGTGGCAATAATGCAAAAAGAGACCCTGATACTATGGATACATTTGTTGATTCTACCTGGTATTATCTCCGATATATAGACCCTCATAATAATAAACAAATGGTCGCAGGAAAAAAGGCAAGAGAGTGGCTTCCAGTTGACCTTTATATTGGGGGTATAGAACACGCAACTATGCATCTTCTCTATTTTAGATTTATCACCAAAGTTTTATATGATGAAGGCATTATCCCCGTTGACGAACCTGTAAATGTTCTCTTTAATCAAGGGATGATAAAGGATAAATATGGTCAAATTATGTCTTCATCCAAAGGCAATAATGTACCAATAGGACCACTCGTGGACAAACACGGGGCTGATATAGCAAGACTTGCCATCCTTTTTATAGGACCACCAGAAAAGGACGGAATATGGCACGAGGAATCTATTCAAGGAGTAAAAAAATTCCTGAATAGAGTATATAATCTTGTAGAAGAATACACGAGAAATCCGAAATTTGTAGGAGGGACTTTCCAGTCCCGAAATCATTCTATCGGGGTTAGAAAACCCCTCCTTTACAAAACATTGAATCTAACCATCAAAAAAGTAACAGAGGACATAGAAACCTTTGGTCTCAATACCGCCATATCTTTCCTTATGGAGTTTGTAAATGAGCTGTATAAAACCAGAGCACCAGAACACCAGAGCACCAGAGCACCAGATGAACTCTCAACTCTCGTAAAACTTTTAGCCCCATTTGCTCCTCATCTATCTGAAGAACTCTGGCTTAAACTTGGCCATAAAGATTCTATTTTCAAACAAAAATGGCCCTCATACGAAAAAATACAACAACAAACAGTAAAAATCGCTGTCCAGGTAAATGCTAAAGTCAGAGCAGAACTCATTACAAAAAAAGAGATTACCAAAACCCAGGTTCAAAAATTAGCACTTGACATCCCAAAAGTTCAGAAATATATTCAAAATAAAGAGATAAAAAATGTTATCTTTGTTCCACAAAAACTCATAAATATAGTTGTCGGGACGGATTAACTCTATGAATGCAAAAGGAATTATAAAAAGAACAATAAAAGACTCAACACTTAATCCGTCAGCTGACGGACTACTAAAAGAAAATATAAGAGAATATTACGGAAAGCGAGCAGTAGATCTATTTATCTCCATACCATTACTTATTATCTCTGTCCCTCTTATGCTCACAATTGCATTTTTTATAAAACTTGGTTCAAAAGGACCTATCTTATTCAAGCAAACAAGACTCGGAAAAGCAGGAAAACCTTTTATTTTCTGTAAGTTCCGAACTATGTATCACGGACAAAGCGAAACAAGCCACAAAGAGTATATGAATAATATTATAAAGAACGGCAACAGTCCCAATGGTATTTATAAAATGACCAATGATAAAAGAGTAACTTCATTTGGATACCTTTTGCGAATATTAAGTCTTGACGAATTCCCACAACTCGTAAATGTCCTTAAAGGAGAGATGAGTCTTGTTGGCCCAAGACCACCTATCCCTTATGAGGTAAAAGTATATGAAAATTGACATAAAGCACGCCTCCTGATAAAGCCAGGAATCACAGAATTCTGGCAGGTGATGGGAAGAAGTCTGCTACCTTTTAATGATATGTTCAAACTTGACCTTTACTATTCGTCTAATCAATCCTTTCTTATGGATATGATTATTATGATGAAAACAATCCCGGCTGTATTTTCTCTCAAGGGAGCATATTGATTAGTTTATTGTTATTAGTTATTGGTTCATAGTTATTTTATCTTATCTATGAACCATGAACCATCAACTATGAACCAAATCGGTAAAAATGTTACAATCTATCCAAATGTGAAAATTGGCAAAGGAAGCGTAATCTATGATAATGTAGTAATTGGTTTCCCTCCAAGAGGTCACAAAGAGGGAGACTTAAAAACCATTATAGGAGAGTCTGCTTGCATAAGACCATTTACTACTATATATGCAGGCAATGTTATTGGTAGGAAATTCTCTACAGGACAGGGCGTCTCTATAAGAGAAAATAATATAATAGGAGATGATGTCTCTATTGGAACAAATACTGTATTAGAGTTCTCAAATAAAATAGAAAAAGGCACAAGAATTCACAGTCTCTGCTTCCTTGAAATGACAGAAATAGGAGAGTATGTATTTATTGGACCAGGCACCATCTTTACTGACGACCCACATCCAATGGGTTGCCCTAAATACAAAGAATGTTTGGGTGGTCCCAAAATAAAAAGACTTGCAAAAATAGGAGCAGGCTGTGTGATACTCCCTGGTATTACTATCGGTGAAAATGCACTAATTGGAGCAGGAAGCATCGTTGTCTCTGATGTCCCCCAAAATACTGTCTTTGCCGGCACCCCGGCTAAATTCATAAAAAATATAAAAGACCTTAAATGCAAAAAGGGGGTTTTTGAAAGACCTTATCTCTGGAAACCATATATCAAATAAAATATCAAATGAATTTCTTTGGAAACATTCACGGAATAAGTTGTGAATTACATCTATGAGCTACTTACTGTCATTGCGAGTCCCGATTTATCGGGGCGAAGCAATCTCATAGCTCCAATGATTGTTTTTGAGATTGCTTCGTCG
>JAUWAR010000024.1 GCA_030601965.1 bacterium
GAAAAAAGAAAATTCTCCTTCTATTTTTCGTAATATTGATATTGCCTTAACGAGGTGAACCTCTTCAAATTGTCCTTTATTTCCAAGCATCTCTGCGTCTTTATAACCCTCAAGATATTCTCTTTCTATCTCATTGATAAAGATTATTCTTTTTATGGCATCATTTGCAAAAGGAGAATTAGGTTTAACCTTTTTATAAAACACAAGTGCAGTATCAAAATCACCCTTAAAATAAGAGATTTCACCTCTCAAGAAATCAGCTCTCTCGTCAAGTCTTTGCAGAATTTTCTCTGCTTTCTTAAATTCGCCTGTCTTTATATAGTTTTGAGCAGCAAGATACTGTGGCGATATACTCAGAATCAAAAAAAGATATATCATTTTTTAACTTGACAAGGACTTATTTTTGTAGTATATTTTACTAAGTGCCCTCGTGGTGGAATTGGTATACACGCATGGTTCAGGACCATGTGCCGTAAGGTATGGAGGTTCGAATCCTCTCGAGGGCATAATTTATTTAAAAAATCCAAATATCAAATAAATACCAAATGTCTAAATAACAAAATTTACTTGTGTGATTTTCATAAAGGAAAATTAGAGAGATGTCAACTTTTTTTTATAAAATAGGAGAGGAGGTAGAATGATGAACATAAATATTTCTTATAGGCACAGGGAGTCATCGCCAGAGATTGAAGAACATATCAGGGAAAGACTTGGAAAACTTGAGAAATTTTCAAAAAGGATTATTAGTGTAGATGTAACCCTTGCGAGAGAAGGTGCCCGAGAGATTGTAGAAGTTCGCATAAAACCCGGTAAGGGAGAAATCATTATAATTAAGAACCAGGACTACGATTTACGCAAGGCATTTGATAAAGTAGATAAGAAACTTGAAAGAACGCTCAAACGATATGAGAAAAGACTGAAAGAGAAACAAGTTAAGAGTCAAGAGTTTTAACTTTTTCCTTGACACAGAAACTTTTTATTTGTTATTTGACATTTGAAATTTAGTCTAACCAAGGGGGTATTGTGAAAAAAGAATTTTTGATATTAGCAGGGTTTTTTTTCTCCAGTTTTCTCTACTCTTCGCCTACATTTACAGGAACCAAAGGACTCAATTATGTAGTATCTGCAGAGAGTGAGAGAAAGGGACATCTGAACTATATCTTTTCTCTTTGTGGATATGGAAACGAGAGCAAAGAACAAGCATGGCATGGTGTTGCAAATGTAAACTTTGGACTCGGGTTTTCTTTTACGGATTATCTCTCTTTTAATGTTACTACATCTTATCTTGGAGATAAATTTGCAGAACATATAAGTTACGGTTTTGGAGATACAAAACTATACTTAAAATTTGCACCTACAACTCTTGCAAAAGTTGTGTCAGGAAGTCCACCAACTTTTCTTTACTATGTAGATTTTGGTATTGAGCCATTTGTATCATTCCCTCCAACAAGAGGAAGACCAACTATACCTTCCACCAAGTCAGATACTATACTGGGCTTTGTCTATATATTCAACCATGGTGGAATCAATAGATATTTTACAGATAAAAACTTACACTATGGTGGAAGAGGACTTCTTACATTAAGGTTTGGAGGTGATGTCCCATTGGTTTTTCATCTGAATGGAGGATATATTTTTCATCAGCAGAAAATTCAAGGAGTAAATGAAATTACATATGGTCTCGGTCTTGAACTGAATTATCCACAATTTACTCCTTTTGTGGAAATAGTGGGAAGACAGAGGATTAATTCTGATTATAATGATGGTGCTATTTACTTGAATCCATCTTTGAGATTTGAGACTGATAAAAATTCTTGGTTTACCATAGGGTTTGGACTTAGATTGACAGATACAACTATTTCTGATTATCCGAACTATGGCATCCAACCAGGCTGGGGCACTAACCCTAATTGGGTCATCAATATTGGGGTCTCTCACGGTTTTGATTTTGTTAGACCACTTCTTAAGAAGGGGACGGTTGCCGGAAGGGTTGTGGACAAAAAGACAAAAGTGGGTCTTCGGGCTCTTATTACTTTTCCCGAACTGGATAGAGTAGTAGCGACAGATAGTGATGGGTATTATAGTATTGATATCCTTCCTATGAAAACTATTTTACATGCCTCAAAAGAGGGTTATGAAGTTACAGAGGATATGACTATAGAGGTAAGAGAAGAGGAAAAAACTCTCTGTAATTTTGAACTTAAGGAAAAGAGAAAAGCTATGGCAACGCTTACGGGCAAGGTCACCAACAAAATTACTGGAAAGCCACTTATTGCCCTTATCTCCTTTCCTGAATCTAATCTCTCAGATATAAAATCAAGTGCGTCTGGGGTATATAGGGTTGATATCACTCCCGGGACATACCTTCTATCTATAAAAAGAGAGGGTTATTTACCTCAAACAAAGACCGTGGTATGTGGAGATGGTGAGACACAAGTTATTGATATTGAGATTGTTCCAGCAAAAAGAAGGTGTATCGTCACTGGAAAAGTCCTTGACCATACCACCAAGAAGCGACTTGATGCTGAGGTTTCATTTGAACCGGCATCAGGCGAGGAAAAGGTCAAACCAGTTAGAACGGACAAGGAGACAGGAATTTATAAGGCATCTATTCCACCAGGAACATATATAGTGAAGGCAGATGCAGAGGGTTATATTCCAGAGGCAGAGCCCCTTGTCTTTGAACCAGAGAAGACTTATGTATATGATTTTACACTACTTAAAAAAGGTGAAAAAATCATATTAAAAGGAATCTATTTTGATTCAGGTAAGGCGACTATTAAGCCCGAGTCCTATTCTGCTCTTGATAATGCTGTAAAACTATTAAAAGAGCATCCAAATGTGAAGGTTGAAATAGCAGGACATACAGATTCTGTAGGTAAAGACAGTTATAATCTGGGACTTTCTCAAGATAGAGCGGATGCAGTTCTTATCTATCTTGTGAACCGTGGTATTTCAAGAGACAGATTAAGAGCCAGAGGTTATGGAGAAACGAGCCCTATAGCCAGTAACAGGACAAGTGCAGGTCAAGCAAAAAATAGGAGAATAGAGTTTCAGATATTAGAGAAGTAGGGTTTTGAACAAGAAAATAGTTGGTTAATAAGTGTTTGCATTTACTTCAAAAATCATTTCTTTAAATGTTTTCTCAGTAAAATCCTTTAAAGTAGCAGGCACAGATTGTATTTTTATCTCCTTTTCTGTCATCCCAAATCCATTATCAGAGATAGAGATAAAAGGAACACCATTTGCTTTTACTTTACAGGAAATTTTTAAGGTAATAATCATTGATATAAAGAATAAGAGATAATTTCAGAAGAGTCAAGTATTAAAAAACATTTGTCCATAATAGGATGTTTAGACCAATTAGAACACTATATATCAGTCCCTTTCGTGCCTTTATTGAGTCTTTTGCGTTGACCAGAAAGATAAGGATGAGAAAATAGAATGCAATAAAAAGAATAGATGGTTTATCAACCCAGAAGTGTGAGTAAGGGATTTTAGAAAATAGTTCAATTATCTTCAGGGTGATTGTTGTTACAACAAAACCGGCTCCTGCAAATAGATGAGCAATGATTTTAAAAGGCAGGAGGTTTGCAACTGAAATACAAAATCCAAGAGTGATAGAAAGTCCTGTTAGTGGTATAACAAAGAGATTTGCAATTATAGATATAATAGGCACCCTGAAAAAGTAGTATGCAGTGATGATTCCAACCCCCATCTGAGCACAGATGGATACAGTAAATAGTTGAGCAATACTCTTTATAAGAGACCTATTTTTCAATAATCCGAATAGTTGTGGATATATTTTAGGATAGAGATAGACTATAGATAAAACCGCAACAAATGACATCTGGAAACTCGCATCAAAAAGGGTTTGTGGATTTATAAATAGATTAAAAAGCCCAGCACAGGCAATTATATTGAACATATCGGTCTCTCTTTCACAAGACAGTGCTATCATACCAATGATGAACATTATAGTAGCTCTTATGACAGGCACCTGTAAATCTACAATGAAACAGTAGAGAATTAAAAATAGCGAAGTAATTATAGCTCTGGACATACGGCTAATCCTGAAAATTGAGAGAAGCATAAAGATTATTGTGGCGATTATGCCAACATGAAGACCACTAACCGCCAGGATATGAATAGTTCCTGTATTCTTGAAATATTCCTGAACCTGTTTGGGAATAAGTCCTCTTTGTCTTATTATTATTCCTTTTAAGAAAGCACCTTGATTGCCACCAATATATTTATCTATGCTTTTCTCTATGGACCTCTTTATTGGTAGTGCTACTTTAGAAATAAGCATATTAGACTTACCCTTGCCCATAATTTTAATATTCTTGTTGCTATATATGGTCATTACTCCATATATATCACGTCTTGTAAGCCATGACCTGTAATCAAATTCACTTGGAATATGTGAAAAATCAGGATAATAAAGATACCCATAGGACTTTATCCTTTGTCCATACTTTAATTGGTTATTGGTTATTAGTTCATGGTTATTGAACTTTTTATCTATGAACTCTGAACTATGAACCATCAACCTATTAACTGTAATCCTGATTCTTCCAGAACATTTTTCTCCATCTATCTCAATTACATTACATTCAAGTATTGTTCTATCTATTCTTTTATCAGGGTCCCTTACAATATCTGAAATTACTTTTCTCTTGCCCCCAATGAATTCAAGAATATGATTTTCTGGAAATACTCTTGTCCTTATCTCATAATAGAAAACCCCTGATTGTATAATAAGTATCGCGATTATGCTATTGGAAGTAATTGCTCTCTTTGTGCTGTCGGGAGTTACCTCCCGACAGAAATTGCGTGTCAGAAGGTAACTTCTGACACCACTAATGCCAGTAATAAGATATAGAATAGATGTTATTATCAGTAAGAGGATTATATTGAGAAAAGATATATCTGTAAAATGGGCGAGTATAATTCCGAGGGAGAAAAAGATGGTAGTGATTAAAGCTGGCCTGCGCACTTTCGCTCTACAAAATCGAGTATCTTCTTCTTGAAAATCTGTTTGGAGAATTCGAGGCTATTCTTTCTTGAAACTGCTGGATTAAACTTTGACCTGTCAAATTTCTTTACAGTATCAATAAGTGCCGCTTTTGTTTGTGGAAAGAAGAATTTACCAGTTTTGTTCTCAATTACTGTCTCAATCGCTCCACCTCCTTTAAATGCAATCACAGGAGTACCACAAGCCTGTGCCTCAACTGGCACAATTCCAAAATCTTCAAGGGTAGGAAATATAAGTGCCTGTGCCCTCCTATAATAAGATAAAAGTTGCTCATCAGAGATTTTTCCAAGGAACTGTATATTGGTTCTCGCTATCTTTTCTAACTTAGCTCTCATCTCTCCTTCTCCTATTATGAGAAGAGGTAAATCTATCTCATTAAATGCCTCAACAGCTATTTCAAAGTGTTTATAGGCCTTGAATCTTCCCACCATCAAAAAGAAATCCTGAACTTTCAAATTTGGGTTTGGTGTGAAGAAATCTGTATCACAGGGAGGATAAATTACTGTGGATTCTCTTCTATAATATTTCAAGATTCTTCTTTTCACTGTCTCTGAAAGGGTTATTATAGAATCAGGCCTTTGTCCAGCGATTGTGTCCCACAATCTTATATAGTTCATAATAAAGGACATTGCAACTCTTAAAGGAGTCCTTTTTGTCCTTTCTATTCTTTCATGATATTCCTGCCATGCAAATCTCATTGGGTCCAGGATGTAGGAGATATGGATAGTATCAGGAGTTGTAATTACTCCCTTTGCCCATGCACTTGAGATAGAGAGAACCACATCATAACTTTCAAAGTTAAATTGTTCTATTGCAGTAGGATAAACCAAGAAATACTTTTCATATTGTGTATTTACAAATGGTAGTCTCTGGGCAAAAGTGGGAGTAATAGAAAACTCTTTAAATTTACCAGGAAGGTTTTTAGGATTATGCAGAAGGGTATATATTGGAGCATCTGGCCATATTTCGTGGACTGCTTCAAGAACCCTTTCTGCTTCACCATATTGATTTAAATAATCATGAACAATTGCAAGTTTCATGAGATAAAGAAGCAACTACCTCAAAATGTTTCGTATGAGACTATCTCTTTCAGTGACTTCCGAGATTTGGAAGTTGCTCTATCTGCTGGATAACCAAGTGTTAACAATTCTATAACTTTATACTGTTTTGGAACTTTCAAGATTTCTTTTACTTTATCTTGATAAAATGCACCTATCCAGCATGTCCCAAGTCCTAATTCCGTTGCCTGTAGTGTCATATGGTCTATCGCAATCGCCAAATCAAGAGGAGCCTCAGGCACTTCACATCTCATCATATAGTCCGGGTCAAGAGAAATGCCAGCAATAACGACAGGTGCTTCTTTTACAAAGGATTGATTGGCTGCCGCTTCAGCAAGTAATTCTCTTGTTTTCTTATCCTTTACTACTATGAATTTCCAGTTCTGTCTATTACCTGCAGATGGAGCCAGCCTTGCTGCCTCGAGGATTTTATTTAATTTTTCCTCCTCAACAGGTGTATCAAGATAACTTCGGACACTATACCTATTTTTAATAGCATCTTCAACATTCATAAATACCTCCTATATAAAATCAAATATCAAAAATCAAAGATATGTATCTTGAATAATAATTTCTGTCAAGACTTTTCTGGAGATTTAACAAAAAAATCTTGACAATAGAAGAATTGTAAGATAGATAACATCTATCTATGTTAGATAAAAAAGAAATAGAGGAACTTTTAGATATTGCGCAGGAAAATGGGGGAGGGTTTGCTGAACTTTACTATGAGAAAAAAGAGAGTGATATAATTTCAATGGAAGAGAATAAAATCAAAAGTGTGAAATCAGGGGATTCAGAAGGAGTGGGCATTAGAGTAATCTCAGGAGATAAGACAGGCTATGCCTATTCAGAGGACCTTTCTTTTGATGCACTCAAAAATACTGCTATCACCTCTTCGAAAATTGCTAAAGATAAAGCAAAAACTTCTTTTTCGCGACTCTCTCCAAAAAGAAAACCTGTTCTTGTTGCGCCAATATCTATTCCCCCAGAAGAAGTGAAGAAAAGTGAAAAAGTGAGTCTTGTTAAGAGGGTAAATGAGACAGCAAGAAGAGATGATAGGATAAAACAGGTTTTAATTGGTTATCAAGATATGAGGCGTCATTTCTTGGTAGCAAATTCTCTGGGCTTATTTATAGAAGACACAGAAATCTATACAAGACTGGGCACACAAGTTCTGGCAATAAAGGGTAATATTGCACATCCTGGCATGGCTGTGAAAGGTGGTTATATAGGATATGAGCTTTATAAGGGAGATGTGCCTGAGAAGATTGCACAAGAGGCGGTGGATATGGCAACTACTATGCTTTCTGCAAAAGAAGCACCAGCAGGTGAGATGCCTGTTGTTATTGCAAGAGGCAATGGCTCAGTTCTTATACACGAGGCAATTGGACATGGGCTTGAAGCGGACCATATCCAGAAAAATGATTCGGCATATACAGATAAACTTGAGAAATTAATTTGTTCGGAACTTGTTACTATTGTTGATGACCCAACAATTCCATATCAAGGAGGTTCAATAAAGATAGATAGTGAAGGAACAGATGCCACGAGGACTGTCCTGGTGGAAAAGGGAATTCTCAAGGGTTTTATGTATGACTATCTCACTGCAAAAAAGGAAAATGCACAACTTACTGGGAATGGAAGAAGGGAATCTTTTAAGCACTATCCAATCCCCAGAATGACCAATACCTGTCTTCTTAATGGCGAATCTTCTTTTGACGAGATATTAAAATCAACAGAAAAAGGATTTTATGCAAAAAAATTCAGTGGGGGACAGGTGAACACAGCAAGTGGAGATTTCACATTCAGTGTAATTGAGGGATATATGATAGAGAATGGGAAAATTACCTTCCCTGTAAGAGGAGCAACACTTATCGGTAATGGCATAGAAGTTCTTAAAAATGTGGATATGGTAGGCAATGATTTTATCTTCTCTCCTGGTGGAGGGGTATGTGGAAAAGGTCAACATGCCCTTGTAGGACATGGACAACCTACTATAAGAGTAAAGAAACTCGTTGTTGGAGGAACAAGGATAGGTTCATAGTTCATGGTTCATAGTTGATGGATAAAATAACTAATAACCAATAACCATGAACCAATAACTATTATGAATTATTTAGAATTTGCACAAGACATAGTTAAAAAAGCCTTAAAGTCAGGAGCAGACCAAAGTGAAGTATATATTATAAAAGGTAAGGAAATGGAAATAAGAACAGCAAAAATGAAAATTGAATCTATAAAGGAGGCAAGAAAACTCGGTATGGGTATAAGAGTTATTGTGAATAAAGGCATTGGAAGTGTCTATACCTCTAATATGAAACAAGATAATATAGAAAAACTGATTGATGAAAGTATTGCTCTGGCAAGGGAGGCATCAGAGGATAAATTCAATCTATTTTATAAGCCCTGCTCGGTTCCAAAAGAGATTGATATATATGATGAAAAGATTGAACAAACACCTATTGAGGAAAAGGTTGAAATTGTGAGAATTATGGAAAAGACGGCTTTTGAATCTAATAAAATGATAACAGCGAGCAATTATGTAAGTTATAATGATGAAACAAGAGAGGTTTTTATCGTAAATTCAAATGGGCTTTCTTATTCTTATAAAGAGGCAGGTTGTGGAATAGGTGGAGAGTTTATTGCAACAAAAGGAGAGATTAAACAGAGTGGATATGGTATGCAGATATCAAGGTCTTTTGATAAACTGAACCCATGCAAGGTAGGAAAAGAGGGTGCAGGGGAAGCGTGTTTATCTCTTGGAGGAAAACCTGTAAAGACTGGAAAATTCTCTGTGGTATTAAAGCCAGAAGCCTGCGGGTCATTTCTTTCAGGGATAGCTAACGCAATTAATGGTAGGAAATGTATGCAGAGAAATTCCTTTCTCTGGGATAAACAGGGAGAGAAGATTGGCTCAGATATACTGAATATTATTGACGATGGAACAAATCCGGAGTGGGCAGGAACAAGTCCCGTTGACGATGAGGGTGTAATAAAGACCAAAAGAGAGATGATAAAAAACGGGGTTCTGCAAGGGTTCTTATATGATATTTATACTGCATCTAAAAAGGGAATTACTCCAACTGGAAATGCAAAAAGACCTTCTTATGCTGCTGACCCCATGATATCTCCAAATAACTTGTTTGTTATGCCGGGAGATAAAACTCCAGAAGAAATAATCAGCCAGATAGACGAGGGATTTTATATTACTTCTACTATTGGGTTTGGTATTAATCCTATAACAGGTGATTTTTCTGTAGGTGCTTGTGGAGTGTGGATAAAGGGAGGCAAGTTCACACTCCCTGTTGCAGGTGTAACTATTGCAAGCAATATGAAAGAGATGCTAAAAAATATTGACGCAATAGCAAATGACCCTAAAGAAGTAGGCAATGGCATTATCTCTCCAACAATCAGGATAAAAGAGATGACAATTGCAGGGGAATAAGAAGTTGCATAATCTTTAATCCTGTTTCTTTAGAGATTTCCTGAAAACAGATATTTTTTATATAATCTATAAACTCCTCTAATCTTAAACTTGCAATTATAGCCTCCCTTTTCATATCCTGTGAAAGAAAATTAAAAAAGGTTCCAAAATTCAAGAAATATTTGAGATGGAATGCTATTTTTTCTGCGGTTTCTATCAATTCATCCTCGGTAAAAAGTAACTGTGAAGGGTCCAAGATTTTCTCAGTAACGAATAAAAAGTCACCTACATCTTCAACCTTTATTCCTTTATTATTTACAGTCTGTTGCCATAGGAGTTCATACATAGGACCCACAAAATGAAATATAAAAACCTTTCCCTCTGCTTTGAAATATGGAAATGTTTTCTCGTCAACACTCTCAAAGATTTGTTCCTTTAATTTCTTGCCTATTTGAAAGTCCCAGTGCATAGCCTTATTTCCAGAGAAAACCCTTTCCCTACCTCCTATGCCTTTTAGAGGAGTGACGTAGATTATATTTTTATCTATAGAGGCGATACTCCATCTCCTACCACCAAGGCCGAATCTTGGTAAGGGCTTTTGGATAATCCCTATTTTTTTACCTGTCTTTGCGTCAATTACCATATATTCAAAACCATCCGGGATATTTGAGTGCACCTTGCCCATACCTATAACTCTTCCAAGTTTTGGTGTTAGAAAAAAGAGTTTCCCCTTTGAACATTCAATTACTTCTTTTTCTAATAATGATTCTACAATTCTTTCAATATCGCTCTCTTTCATTGCTGAGCCAAGCAGTCTCTTTATTGAGCCCAGACTTGTTCCACCTGCCCTTTTTTGGTAAAGATAAGAAAATATCTGTTGACATCCTACTGATGGGTCAAATATCCTTTGTTTTTTGGTTAGTCTTCCACATTTTACCTCTTCAAATGAGGTATAAAAGAGTATCCTCTCAAACTGAGAGGAGTAAATACCATAGGCAAGCATGTAATTTTCTCTTCTTCTGCATCCCCTTCCGATTCTTTGCAGTAAGGAATTTACATCAGGTGGAGGTCCAAAAAGCACTACTGCATCTATATTTCCAATATCTATGCCAAATTCAAGGGTAGAAGTGGCAATACAAATGCCCACAGGACTATTATGCATAATATCTTCTATCTCTTCTCGTTCTCCTTTACCCAAACTCCCGTGGTGAACCCATACCCTGTCATTAAATGGAGGTTTCCTGAACTGTTTTACAAGAGCCTCTGCTTCCTGGCGGGAGTTCACAAATGCAAGCACTTTTTTTATATTTCTTCTTTTAAACTCCCTAATAAGTGAAGAAAAAACATTATCCTTACCAAAAAGGTAATATTCAATCTCAAGATTTCCAGGGACTGTAACTACCTTAAAATCAGGAGGCAAATAGAGATTTCCTATCTCTTGTGGGTCTGATATAGTAGCAGATAGGGCATAGAATTTGATTTGGTTATTGGTTATTGGTTCATGGTTATTAGTTATTTTACCTATGAACTTAAGTCTCTCAAGTAGTATCTTAAGTTGGTCTCCTCTATAAGAATTATAAAGCAGGTGAATTTCATCAAGCACTATGACCTTAAGATTCCCAAAAATCTGAGGATGTCGTGATATAAGTGAGTCCAGAGACTCGGGAGTTGTAATCAGAAAGGGTTCTGGTTTTTTTAGATTAAACTCTTTTCTATCACCTGTTCTTCTTCCAAGACCTATACCAAGTTGTTCTAAAGGGGGTTTTAACCTTTCGTACAAATCGTTCACAAGTGCCCTTGTAGGCGATACATAGAGGATACTTAACTGGTTATTGGTTATTGGTTCATGGTTATTGGTTATCTTATCTCTGATACGAAGTGACGAAGTCAACCATGAACTATGAACTATGAACTTTTCTATGATAGGGGCTACTATTGCCTCTGTCTTACCAGTAGCCGCGGGTGAAGAAATCACAAGATTTTCGCCATCAAGAATAAGTGGAATAGTCTTTCTCTGTATTTCTTGTAATTTACCAAAAGTTCCAAAAAATACATTCCAGGTATGGGAAAGCCTTTTCTTAATCTCTAAATCGGTTTCTATGTCCATATATTATCGGGACTGGAAAGTCCCTCCCACAGTAGAATATATTCTCTTATGTAATTCCTCTATCCCTTGGACTACTCGGGGACCCGGTCTTACTAACAGGTTTATATCTATGTTACTATAGACTTGTTTGTGTTTAATAGCGGATATATTTTTCCATCCCATCCTCTTTTCTGGATTTGTAAAATTCTTGTGTAATATAATTATTACTTCTGGATTTCTCTTTATTACAAGTTCTTGATTGATAACTGGATACGCTTTTTCTATATCCTCAAATATATTTATTCCTCCTGCAATTCCTATAAGTTCCGTTATAAAACTCTTTCTACCACAGGTCATAAGCGGGAGTTCTGAAATCTCTATAAATACTTTTGTTTTTGTGCCTTTTATAGAAACGACTTCAAATCGTGCCAATGTCTTTTTCATTTTATTCACAAGGCTATCCGCGTTTTCTTTTTCCCCAAGTATTTCTCCAATTTCAAGGATTGCCTGATAAATCTCTCCTATATTCTTTGGTGCTATAACCTTTATGTTAAGTTCCAGTTTGTTTAATTTGCTCCATAATCTTTTTTGTTCTGTATCTTCAACAAACACGATATCTGGACAAAGCCCATAGATAGTCTCAAAATTGGGTGAGGAAAAAGAACCAACAATAGGTTTGTCTATGCCTGGGGGCCAATCACAGGGTTTTACCACACCAACGAGTTTATCCTGAGCACCTATGGCATATATAATCTCTGTAACACTGGGAACAAGTGATACTACACGCTCTATACTACATAGAAGGAGAGCAAAAAGTAAGAACATTTACAATGTGGAAATACACTGCATTTTTTGCAATTTGTCAAGTATAAATTTTCTTGTGTTATTAAATCCACTTTATCCGTTGAATCCGCTTACTTAATCATTTCTTAATGGTCAAAATAAATCCCAATGCTACCGAGAGCATTGCTGCACATAAAACCCGGAAATGCCCTGGTAGTGAAAAAGTTATTGTATGAGCTGGCAACCAGAACCAGAGGATAGTCATTGGAATCGAGCCCCAACTCAAACAGGGAAACCATACTCTTGCATCTAATTTTTCCTTAAACTCTTGTGCACTTACCAATCCTTGTTTTTCAATTAACCTATTGAAATATTCGTGGGTTAGCATCATAAAATAAGCATAGCCACCCAAAACATTAATCCATAGGCTCTTTGAAAATTGTGGTGCAAAGCTAAACCATAATTTTTTGGAAATAAGTTCTCTCTCAACACCTCCACTAAATAGAGGGAATACCCAGGCAAACCATACTCCAAAAAGTCCCCAAACGAAAAATCTTTGAACTGGATGAGTTATTTTCCAACTACCAGTTCTGAGCCGCATTTTCAAACATTCTCCAAAAGTTCCAAGTAAAGCTACTTTAAAAAATCCCATCTGAAGAGGATAAGCTTTAGTTAGCTCAATAAAAGGTCTAAGAAAAATTATTATAAGTGCAACCAAAATACAAAAATAAATTGGGCCAATCAAATCTCCTTTTTTCATTTCTTGCTCCTTTCATCAATAAGTCTTTTTGCTTTACCCTCGCTTCGGGGAAGGCTATTCTGAGGAACAACAATTACCTGTGCCCCTATGCCGATAATCTCCCTGATACGATTTGCTAACATCTTTTCTGTCTCTTTGATTTTTTCTTCACCAGCCTTATAAATTTCGTCTATTGCTTCTACTTTCACAACCATAGTATCAAGGTAACCTT
>JAUWAR010000067.1 GCA_030601965.1 bacterium
CCTTCGGCTCAGAATGACAGTTCTGTCAAAATGCGTATTGCTATTGATGCGATGGGCGGAGATAATGCCCCTTATTCAGTGATTGATGCCTGTGTTGAACTTTCAAAACAGGGCTTACCTGACTTTTCTATTACTCTTATAGGAGATAAAAAAGTGCTTGATGGTAAAGTGCCTTCCTGTATAGAGATTTGCCATACAGAGGAAATCATAGAAATGCACGAGCACCCTATTGAGGCATTTAGAAAAAAGAAAAACTCCTCCATAGCCATAGGCACAAAACTTCAAAAAGAAAAGAAAGTAGATGCACTTGTAGGTGCAGGTAATACGGGTGCTTATATTGTTTTTGCAACATTTACACTGGGAAGGCTTCAGGCGGTTAAAAGACCTGTGCTTGCAACTTTTTTCCCAACAAGAAAAGAACACCCGGCACTTGTTTTAGATGTTGGAGCAAATGCCAATTCAAAACCCTTTCATCTTTATCAATTCGGCGTTATGGGAAGCCTGTATGTAGAAAAAATTAAAAACAAGAGGAATCCAAGTGTAGGACTCTTATCAATGGGCGAAGAAGACATAAAAGGTAATAGTCTGACAATAGAGACCTTTGGACTTTTAAAAGCATCTAAACTCAATTTTATAGGTAATATTGAGGGACATCAGATATTAGAAGGTGATTGTGATGTTATAGTATGCGATGGTTCTGTGGGAAATGCAATACTTAAATTCGGAGAAAGTATTGTGGAAATAATTCAGTCTGCGATAGAACAGAGTATCAACAGCTCTATTAGAGCAAAATTAGGAGGTGCTTTATTGCTTCCTTCACTCAAATCTTTTTTCTCAAATATGAGTTATGACGAGTATGGAGGCGTGCCTTTATTGGGGGTAAATGGTGTTACCATAATGTGTCACGGAAGGTCAAATGCTAAAGCCATAAAAAATGCTGTCCTTACAGCCGTTAAATGCGTCAAGGAAGATGTAAATACACATATAGAACAAGAATTTTCAAAACATGGAATTGAAAATGTGGTTTAAAAGAGAGCGTAAACTGAAGAGTATTGAGAAAAAAGACATCCCCGATGGTCTATGGCTTAAATGTAAACAATGTAATGAGATTCTTTATAAGGCAGAACTCCAAAAAAACTTTGGGGTATGCGAGAATTGTGGGTATCATTTCAAGATACCTGCAAAAAGATACATAGAGATTCTTACAGAGGCATCATCTCAAGATAACTACAAAGAAATAAACATCAATATAGAATCTACAAATCCTCTATTGTTTAATGGTTATACCGAGAAACTCTCAGCCAGTCAGAAAAAGACCCAGTTAAAAGAGGCAGTTATTACAAGCGAGGTGCGGATTGGTAAGCATAGGACTGCTCTTGGTGTAATGGATTTTTCATTTATGGGTGGGTCTATGGGTTCTGTAGTTGGGGAAAAAGTAAAGAAACTCATCTATTATGCTTTAGATAAAAAGATGCCTCTTATAATTATATCTGCATCAGGTGGAGCCAGAATGCAAGAGGGTATTTTATCTCTTATGCAGATGGCGAAAACAGGTGCGGCACTTGCCGAACTAAGAGAAACAAAAATTCCTTATATAAGTGTTCTTACCAATCCAACGACTGCAGGTGTAATGGCATCTTACGCCTCTTTAGGTGATATAACAATAGCAGAGCCCAAGGCACTTATTGGTTTTGCAGGTCCGAGGGTAATTCAACAGACAATCAACCAGGAACTACCAGAAGGATTTCAGACTGCGGAGTTTCTTTTAGAGCATGGTCTTTTGGATGCAGTAGTCCCAAGAGACAAACTAAAACAGACTTTAATAGAAATCCTTGATTTTTTCAGGGATAAATAAATAGGAGGTATTATGAAAATGCAAAATGCCCCGATAAATCGGGACAAAATGCAAAGTTTTTTATCGTTTACTGTTTACTGCTTACTGCTTACTGCTTACTGCTTACTGCTCACCGGTTGTGCTTCTACATTTATGACAAGTGGCAAGATAGCCGTGCAACAACAGGATTATGAAAAGGCAATAGCCGATTTTAAAAAGGAGATTGAGACAAATCCATCTAATGTAGATGCATACCTGTGGCTTGGAAAGGCATACGGAGCAGATAAAAGTTATATTGAAGCCGCAGATGCCTTTACAAAAGCACAAGAGATAGATTCATCGGTTATCTCCAAACTTGAAAAAGACGCCTACTTTTCCTGGGCTATCTATAATAACGCCGGGATAGAACTGATGAACCAGGAGAAATTGGACCCGTCAAGAGCAGCATTTGAATCTGCAACAGCGTTTCTATCTGCTTGCAAACCTGAGGAATCTGCATCAACTTATACCAGTCTTGGTTTTGTATATAGTAAATTGGATAATGACGAGAAGGCAAAAGAATGTTATGAAAAGGCAATTACACTTGACCCAAAGAATCCACAATCCTATCTCAATCTCGCAAAGTATTATATAGGCAGGTCGGAGTATACAGACGCTATTTCTACATTGGAAAAGGCAATGGAATGGGATAGTTTAAATGCGGACATAACATATTTTCTTGGGATTTCATATTTTGAAAATAAGGAGAACGATAAGGCAAAAGAGGCTTTTAAAAGGACAATCTCCCTTGACCCAAAAAAAGAAAATGCCTATTTTAACCTGGGAGCCATACTGATAAAGCAGAAAAAGTGGAGCGAAGCCATAAATATATTTGAGCAGTTATTAGGAATTACTCCTGATGATAAAGAATCACTTATTTTTTTAGCAGGGGCATTATCTGAGGCAAAACAATACAAAAGGGTAATAGATATATGCACACAGGTAATTGACCTTGTGGGGGGAGACAAAGTTGAGGGAGAGGGTTTTTCTGACAAAGACAAAAGGCATCTGGCAGACGCCTATATATACAGGTCAGGTGCTTATTCCAGGCTTGGACAGCATAAAAAGTCAAAACAGGACTATAAAAAGGTACAGGAGTTGGAAAAATAGAATTTGACAAAAGGATAAAATGGAAATGTAGGTCGGGATACATATTAGGAACAATGCAAAAGATTGCCTTTGTTTTCCCGGGTCAGGGGTCACAATATGTGGGAATGGGTAAGAACCTCTATGAAGAAAACTCTAAAATAAAAGACCTTTTTAATCGTGCAACGGATATTTTAGGCTATGACACTGTAAACTTTATGTTTAATGGTCCCCTTGATGTCCTGACAAAAACAGAAAATGCACAACCTGCTATTTTCTTGCACTCAATTGCCTGCTATTATAGAGTTATGGAGTTTGGGAGTTATGGAGTTCGGGAGTTAGATTCTCAACTCTTAAACTCCTCAACTCTTAAACCCTCTGTTATGGCAGGTCATTCAGTGGGTGAGTATTCTGCACTGTGTAGTGCTGGTGTCCTCTCATTTGAGGATGCTATCAGAGTTGTAAAGACAAGAGGAGACGCTATGGCAAAGGCAAAACAAGGCACAATGGCGGCTATTATAGGACTCCCTGTATCAGAGGTTGAGGATATTGTAAAAGATTCAACAGATGCAGGTATTATCAAGATAGCAAATTACAATTCACCCATGCAAATAGTTATCTCTGGTGAGATTAGTGCTATTGAAAAGGCAAGTTCTTTAGCAAAACAGAGGAAGGCAAAAAGCGTAATTCCATTAAAGGTAAGTGGTGCATTCCATTCTCCTTTAATGGAGCCAGCCTCTTCTGAACTTGAAAAAGTCCTTGAAAATATAGCATTCAAAGAACCAGAAGTGCCTATAGTCCCTAATGTAACAGCCACTCCAACGGAATCCATACAGGAGATAAAAGATGCTTTAGTTAAACAGATTACGCATCCTGTCAGATGGGTAGAATCAGTAAATAATATGATAAAAATGGGCGTAGATAAATTTATTGAAGTAGGTCCTGGCACAGTGCTTACAGGACTTATAAAGAGAATTGAGAATGCTTGACAACAAGATTTCTATTGTAACAGGTGGGGCAAGGGGCATAGGCAGAGTAATTGCAGAACAACTTGCCAGCCAAAAATCAAAGGTCTTTGTATGGGACATAATAAAACTCAAAACTCAAACGACCCTTCGGGTGCCCGAACTCAAAACTCAAATTGTAGATATTACGAACCTTAAAGAAGTAGAGGATACGATTAAATCCATAGGTGATATTGATATTTTGATAAATAATGCAGGAATAAACATAGACAAATTGCTTTTGCGTATGGAAGAGAAGGACTGGGATAAAGTGATTGATGTAAATCTAAAAGGGGTTTTTAATTGCACAAAATCCTGTGTGCCATTTATGTTAAAGAAGAGGTGGGGTAGGATTATAAACATCTCTTCTGTAATCGGGATTATAGGCAACAAGGCACAGGCGAATTATGCGGCTTCCAAGGCAGGTATAATGGGATTTACAAAATCCATAGCCAAAGAATATGCATCAAGAAATATCACCTGTAATGCTATTGCACCGGGATATATAGAAACTGATATGACAGCAAACTTGCCCCAGGCAGTGAAGGATGCATATTTGAGTGTCATTCCACTTAAAAGAGCAGGCACACCAGAGGATGTAGCAAATTTAGTCTCATTTCTTGTTTCTGATGCTGCAAGTTATATCACGGGTCAGGTAATAAATATTGATGGTGGGATGGTAATGTAATAAAGTTTATTTTTTAAAAGTTGACAAATAAAAGAGATTATAGACACATTTTCAAAATGACAACAAGACCATAACTCGTGCGTTGACTTTAATGAAGTAGGGTTAGGATAATCAAATATCGCGGGGTAGAGCAGTCTGGTAGCTCGTTGGGCTCATAACCCAAAGGTCGTGGGTTCAAATCCCACCCCCGCCAAATTTTGTTACCTCCTTGTTAAAATCCCATTTAATAAGAAATCTGCTCCATAGTTTTCAGATTCTTTATTAAAATTTAACTAAATGGAGATAGAGGTAGGACTGACTTATTAGAACAAACACAGGGAGATGTAAGAACCCATCCTGCATCTCCCTGTGAGATTCTTCTTACTTCACCTTCTTCTTTAACTCTGCACCAGCTCTAAATTTTGGTACATTCTTCGCTGGAATATTGAGCGTAGCACCAGTTCGTGGATTCCTCCCTTTTCTGGCTTTTCTCATCCTTACCTCAAAAGTGCCAAAACCTACAAGTGTAACTCTATCTTTCTTTGCAAGAGCATTGGAAATATTCTTGATGAATGAATTAAGAGCATCACCTGCGGCTCTCTTGGAAATATCGGCATCTTTTGCAATCAAGCCAATGAGCTCTGCTTTGTTCATATTATTTCACCTCCTTTCTCCCGAGTCTTGGTCTAATTTTGAGCCAGTAGCCTAATTTGTCAAGTATTTTTTTACAAAAAGTTAGTATTAAAGGGATTGGGTTATTAGAGGGAACACAGGGAGATGTAAGAATCTACATCCCCCTGTGTGTTTTCTCTTACTTTACCTTATTCTTTAACGCTGCACCGGCTCTAAATCTGGGCACTCTCTTTGCAGGAATGTTCAGGGTCGCACCTGTCCTTGGATTCCTTCCCTTTCTTGCCGCTCTTTTCCTTACATCAAAACTTCCAAACCCTACAAGTGTTACTCTATCTCCTCTTCTTAATGCATCTGTAACACCAGCTGTGAACTCATTAAGTGCAATACCAGCAGCTCTCTGGGAAATTTTTGCTTTTTTTGCCATTCTGGTAATAAGGTCTGCCTTATTCATATTGTTTCACCTCCTTTCCTATAGTCCTTTACTTTATTTTAAAGCCAATAACTTGATTTGTCAAGTATTTTTTTGAAAAAAGTTAGTATTAAGGGGCTTTTTCAGGTTACAATTTTCTCTTGACATGCTCTCTTGTCAAGAATAAAATTATATCCCTGTGAATATTCTCCTCACTTGCCTGACGGCAGTCAGGATTCTTGCCTTTCTTAATACCCAATTTACTTATACCTTAAAAAAAGGCGATAATCTCGCAAATGTATTCACAAAAGCAGGTCTGCCTCAGGAGAGTAATATTAAACTTATAAATATCCTTAAAAAAGAGATTAATATCAGAAGATGTTTTCCAGGTGAGAAAATAATAATCTCTACAGACTCCTCTAAAAACTTTGTAAAACTTGTATATGAGAAAAAAGACGCCACTTATGTCGTTGATAGTCTCTTTTGTATCCAGAGGCTAAAGGAATGTATCGTTCTTGCTCATTTAAAAGGAGTAGTAGACAAAGGCATTCTTTACGACGCAATTATAAAAAAAGGAGGCACTCCAAAACTTGTCTATGAATTTGCAGATGAGGTCTTCCCATGGGATATAGACTTTAATGTAGAGACCAGGAAAAACGACACATTTGAGATACTTGTTCCACAGAAATATGTAGATGAAAGATTTATCGGCTATGGTAAAATAATTTATGCAGTTTATAGGGGATGGATAGGAAACTATACAGGGATTTATTACCTGCCTGACGGTAGGCACGGTATTCCAGAGGGCAAAAAACCACGCTATTATGATAAAAGTGGCAAGTCTCTTCAAAAACTTTTTCTTAAAGCACCTCTTTCTTATAGGAGGGTATCATCCAAATTTTCAAGGTCTAGACTCCACCCAATTCTCAGAATACGAAGACCCCATTATGGTGTGGACTATGCAGCTCCTATGGGCACTGCCGTTCGGGCTATTGGAGATGGAAAAGTTACATTTAAGGGATGGAACGGAGGTTATGGAAGACAGGTAATAATCAGGCATGGCAAAGGATATAAAACTTATTATGGACACCTTTCAAGATATGCAAAAGGCATAAGAAAAAACAAATGGGTAAAGCAAGGACAGATAATAGGATATGTAGGTTCGTCAGGCCTTTCTACCGGACCACATTTAGACTTTAGAATCAAGAAATATGACAGATGGACTGACCCTTTGAAATTAAAGCCTTCATCACTTAAGCCTCTTTCAAAAGATGAACTCAAGGAATATAAGAATTACCAGGATGAACTCTCTGTTTTGTTTTTGGG
>JAUWAR010000012.1 GCA_030601965.1 bacterium
ATGGCGGATTGCCTTCTCTCCTGATGGAAAGCGACTTGCCTATGTAGCAAAAAGAGGAGAAAAAGAGTTTGTAGTACTGGATGGGAAAGAATTGGAGCATTATAAGGGGTGGGTATCTTTTGCCACATTTTCCCCTAATGGAGAAGACTTTGTATATCTCGCAAGACGACCTATTAATAAGCACATGCCCATATATGTAATCTTTAATGAAAAAGAGTCCGAAGGATATAGTGGAATCACGGCAGGACCTGTATTTTCCCCCAACGGAGAGCATTGGGCATATGGAGCAGATAAACAAGACGTAGAGTTTGTAGTTATAGATGGGACGGAAAAGTCGAGGAATTTCAAGAAAGTAGATAATATACATTTTGAAAATAACGGGACAGTGTTACTATACAACGCAATAAAAGATACTACCAAAAAGTCGAGTGTTTACAAAGAAATTTATTGTATAGTGGAAGAAGTTAAATAACCTGAGTTCAAATATGCTCGGAATTACCCAAAAGTGAATTTTTATTTAAGCCCTGTAATTTCTGAGCAGTTTTGGAGTTAACGATGTTCTGTCCATATTGCGGTAAAGAAAATCCCGATGATGCAAAATTCTGCATAAGATGTGGAAAAGAAATTCTAAAACCAGAGATCAAGAAACCTATCTCTACTCCTCGAATAGAAGAAAAAGAAGTCCAGCAAGAAGTAGTTACTCGAAAGAGGGATATGTTGCTGTTAATAAGTTTTTGGTCAGGGCTTTCTTCTCTTTTTTTTATTTGGTTCACCGGTATTCCTGCTCTTATTGTTTCCCTGATTGCAATTATAAAAAGAAAAATGAGAGAGAAATATATTCCAAAATTAGCTGTGTGGGGACTTGTTTTCTCAATAGTTTTACCTTTTGTAGGTTATCAAGGAATTTATTATAGATTCACGGCTGAATATAAAGTAGCAAAGAAATTAGAATTGCCAAAATGGAAGAAATTTTTAACTACTTGGCAAGCAGTAAAAGATTACCAATGGGAAGTAAAACTTCCATCTTATTCTAGACATTATCTTTTTCCTAACGGATGTGGCATGCTTGTCGGTATAACTACATATAAGAAAGTTAGCTTTGGTTTAACCTTTCCATTCGAAATTGTGGATGAAGATTATGTTTTAACCCTTATATTCGACTTTTTAAGAACAGCCACAAATAATGAGGCAAGCTCTGATATTGTTGATCAGGGATGGTGGATGGGTGAAAAAAGTGGCGTAAGACAATTAACTACAGCAAATTTTGACATAAAGATCATGGAGATACCTCGGGATGATGGAGGCATTATAAAGATGGTTAGTGTGGCAGAAAAACCGTAGAAAGTAAAGTTTTCAAAATTAAAACATAAATAAATGAAACTCAAGTCACTAACAATCGGATTGATTGTTTTGTTTTTATTTGCTGGTTGTAGAGAAATAATAGATAGTGGAGATAATAACAATCAAAATAATGAGACTGATAAATACACTGCAACTTTTCAAATTACTGTGAAGAGTAACCAGAACCTTTTGCCTATAGAAGGTACAATAGTTGAAATTAGTCTCTACACAGAGAGTGGCGAAAAAGATACTACTCTCATACAGGAAACCGATTCACTTGGAATGGTAAAAGATTCTACCGAACTTATAAAGCAAAACGACCCACATACTGCTTACATATTTGCCAATGCAATTGGGTTCAAAGAAGGGAGCTTCTCAATAGATGTTACTGCAGAGAATCCTAATATTCAGAAAATAATGTATTTGGCTCCTGAAAAGTGATGTTCCCAATCTAATTATACTCCTTTTTCTATAAACCTACTTCTTCAAAAATAAGACTTGACATTTACCAAAAGTGAGGATAAGAATATTGAACTCATTTGTAGGAGGGGTTTTCTAACCCCGATAAAATAATATCGGGACAGGAATGTCCCTCCTACAGAATATTTATTTTTATTAGGAGGTAAAATTATGGAACGACTTGTTTCTTCTCAAGACATTTATAAGGGTAAGATTGTAGAACTATCTGTTGATGAGGTAAAACTTGACAATGGGAGAAAAACTACAAGAGAGGTAATAAAACACAGAGGTGCCTGTGTAATTCTTCCAATCTTGAGAAAAGGAGAGGTAGTGCTTATAGAACAGTTCAGATACCCCGTAGGTAGAGAGTTGATTGAAGCCCCTGCAGGCACAAGAGAGGAAAATGAAGATGCTATAGAAACAGCCTATAGGGAACTCATTGAAGAGACAGGCTATTCCTCAAATCAGATAGAACATATCATAGATTTCTACCCCACACCTGGATATACCACTGAGATTCTTTCACTCTTTTTTGCACACAATTTAAAAAAAGTAGGGGTAAGACCCGAAAGCGATGAAGATATCAAAATCAGGATATTACCCTTAACCGAGACACTAAAAATGATAGAGACAGGAGAGATTATTGACGCAAAGACAATAGTAGCGCTACTTATGTATCATAAAGAGATAAATGTCTAATAAGAAAATCCGAACAATGAGTAAACTTCAAATTTCAAGCACCAAATTACAAATAATATCCAAATTCCAAGCACTAAAACCCAAACAGTTTATAATTTGGAATTTGATATTTGGGATTTGTTTGAATTTTGGGATTTGTAATTTGGGATTTTCCTTAACTATTACCCTTGATAAAGCGATTGAAAGGGCATTAGAATATAATGAGGGTATTCTAACAGCCAAGGATAAAATAAGAGAAGCCCAGACAGGAGTGATGATTGCAAGGGCAGGTTTCTTGCCAAAAATAAGTGGTCAAGCAAGTTACACAAGACTTGCAGAGATTCCTTCAATAGAAATTGAGGTGCCTATACCTGGTTTTGAGGCATCCGAATTTAAAATGGGAGAGGAAGAAAATTATCTTGCGAGGGTTTCCTTGAGTCAACCTCTATTTACCTGGGGAAAGATTTTAACGGGTTATCAAATTGCGAAATTAAATGTGAGTATGTCAAAACAAGACTTCAGAAAACAAAAGAATGAACTGATTTTCACAGTCACAAAATCATTTTATGGCATTTTAGTATTAGAAGAACTCGTAAAACTTACCGAGGATGCTTATACACAAACAGAAAGGCATCTTGAAGTTGTAGAAAAGAGATATGATACAGGTGTTGCATCAAAGTTTGACCTTTTGCGGGCAAGGGTGCAACTGAAAAATATGGAACCAAATGTAATCAAGGTAAAGAATGGTTTAGACCTTGCAAAAACAGGATTTAAAACATTGCTTGGTCTGCCTCAAGATACAACTATTAAGTTAGAGGGTGAGTTGAAATACGAAACAATTAATATTAACCTTGCTCAATCTATAAGTGAAGCACAATCTAACAGACCCGAAATCAAATCTCTTCTATTAACAAAGAAAATAGCAGGTAAAGCAGTTTCAATTACAAAAAAGTCAAATTTACCCAATCTTGCCTTTATTGCAAATTATGATTATAAAAAACCTCTTTATTTTGAAAACAAATGGGGAACAGATTGGAATGTAACACTTGCCTTACAAATGCCTATATTTACAGGATTTGAAAATCTTGGCAAAATGAGACAGGCAAAATGCCAACTATCACAGGTAGAGCATAGTCTCAATTTATTGAAAGATGGTATAGAATTAGAAGTAAGAGCATCATATCTTCAAATTGAAGAGGCAAGAAAACTTGTAGAGTCACAAAAAGAGAATATCACTCAGGCAGAAGAAGCTTTATCAATTGTAGAAGAAAGATACAAGCAAGGTCTTGCCACTTCATTAGAGGTGATGGATACACAGCTTGCCGTGACACAGGCAAAGACGAATTGGCTTCAGTCTTTGTCAGACTATTTAATAGCAAAGGCAAAATTGGAAAAAGCAATAGGGAAATAGAATGTAGGGCAAGGCTTTAGCCTTGCGATAAAGCAAACCTGAAGGGTTGCCCTACGACACTAAATTAGGAGGACAAAAATGAAAAAAATTGGATGGCTTATAATAATTGTTATTGTAGGAATTATCGTCTTTAGGATTGTGCAACAAACACGAAAAACAGAAGAGAAAGCAAGAGAAGAAATCCCAACTGAAGTAGTCATAAAAAAGGTTAAAAAGGGTAATATTGCTCAGACCATCTCTTATACGGGAAATATTACAGGACAGGACCAGGTAACTGTGCATCCTATTGAAGAGACTGGCAGATTGATTAAATACCTTGTAAAAGAAGGGAACAAAGTTTCTAAAGGCAATGTTATTGCCCTTGTGGATAGGTCTATTAAGGGTATGGAATTTAAACCTGCAAAGATTACATCGCCTATATCAGGGATTGTAGGGATGCTCTTTCTTGATAAAGGTGCAATGGTATCACCCCAGATTCCACTTGCTATGATTGCCGATATAAATAAAGTAAAGGTAAAGATTCAGATAATAGAAAAGGAGTTATCAAAAGTTCATAAAGGACAACCAGCCGTTATAACAGTGGATGCCTATCCAGATAAAAAGTTTAATGGCAAACTTTTGCAGATTTCTCCTTTTGTTAATCCTATGACAAAAACGGCTGAGGGAGAAATTGTTGTACCAAATCAAGGACACCTTTTGAAACCCGGAATGTTTGCGAGGGTGGAGTTGATAATAGAAGAACATAAAGATGTATTGGTAGTTCCAAACAAAGCAGTGATAGAACAAGAGGGTAGAGAAATTGTCTTTGTGATTGATGGTAACATTGCAAAACTAAAGGAAGTGGAAACAGGATTTAAAGATGAGAGCAAAACTGAAATAATCAGCGGTCTGGAACAAGGTGAATCTGTTATTATTCTTGGAAACTATGGACTCAGGGATGGAGCAAAAATTAAGATTAAGGAGTAGGGCAAGGCTTTAGCCTTGCTTAAAAGCAGACCTGAAGGTCTGCCCTACATACCTGTTAAAAGTAGCGTCGAGGCTTGTCCTCGGCAAAAATCTGTAAAATGAGAACTCTGTCAAAGTCAAAGAGGAAAATTTATAGAAAGATAAGGAAAAGATTGATAATGGAGAACTGTGATAAGTTGGTAGTTATTGGAAAAGATGAAGATGGTAATGAGATAGTGTTTGATGGTAGACCACGTCCGACGTTTTCTGAATTAAGATAAGCTGGAAGTGGAAGGATACAATGAAACAGTTTTTTAATTTAGATTGTTCTTATAAGAATGGGAAAATCTAAAAAAGGGGGAAAGTGAGTTGGAATACGAGAGATTTACAAAATAGACTTAAATATAAACTTGAACATCTATTTTCAGAGTGGAAGTATCCAAATTTAGAAGTGTTTACTGAAGATAAACCATATAAAGGTAAGTTTCCTGGCAGGTGTGATATTGGCATTGCAGACGAACATAAAGCAGGTAAGTATATTGCCATTGAAATAGAACATGCAAATAATCCCAGTCAAGTGATAACTAATGTCAAAAAACTTTATTGGTGGAGTACGAACGGTCCAAATAGACGTGCTGGTTTATTACAAGTTTTCTCGGATTCTGGACTTAATGACCCTAAGATGTTCTCTCAATTAAATGAAGCTAGAAAAATGGATAGAGATTCTAAACAATTCTTTTATGAATATGATTTATATACCACCCGTAAGAATCAGTCTCCTGAAGGCATAGCACGTTTGTTTATTAAACATGCTGGTTTTCAAACTCGTTTATGGTGGTTGTTGTGTAAGGTAGGATTGGTAGAGTATTGATAACATTTGCTACTGTTAAAAGGTAAAAATAGGCGGGGGATAAACCCCCGCGCTACTTGTTTCGGAATCTCAAATAGATGCTGAAACAAGTTCAGCATGACATTGATAAGGGCAAGGCTTTAGCCTTGCAAACCTAAGGGTTTGCCCTACATTTCGAAGAAATCATGAATTTGCCACAATTTTCTGTAAATAGAAGGGTTACTATTACGATGATGGTCTTAATAATAGTCCTTTTAGGAGCCATATCGTTGAGCAAACTTGGATTGGACCTCCTCCCGGATATTGAATATCCTGTTGTGAGTGTGATGACAACCTATCCAGGCGCGGCTCCTCAGGAGATAGAAGAACAGGTGACAAGACCAGTAGAAGAATCGCTCTCTATGGTAAGTGGTGTAAAATCTGTAAATTCAAACTCAGAAGAGGGTGTTTCCGTAGTAATGGTAGAATTTGAATGGGGAACCAACCTTGATTTCGCGGCTCAAGATATCAGGGATAGGATTAGTCTTATTAAGGATTGGCTTCCTGAAGATGTTTCAACACCGTTGGTCCTTAAATTTGACCTCTCTATGATGCCAGTGGTTTTTTATGGTGTTATAGGTGATTGTAGTCTAAGAGAGCTTCGCAAGACTCTTGAGGAAAGAGTGAAAGATAAAATAGAAAGAATAGATGGTGTAGCATCCTGTATGGTAATGGGTGGACAAGGTAGGGAAATAAATATATCCATTGATAAGGCAAAACTTGTCGCCCATAATCTTGGACTTAGTCAGGTTATATCAGCACTTCGGGCAACAAATCTAAATTTTAGTGCAGGACATATTACTCGGAAATACAAAGAATATTCAGTAAGAATAGTGGGAGAGTATCAAAATATTGATGAGATAGGCAATACAATAATAGGCAGTAAAAATGGAGTCCCTATTTATCTCAAAAATATTGCAGAACTCAGAGATACACATAAAGAGATTAGGAGTTATGGCAGAACACAAGATAAAGAAAGTGTTATACTATTCATAACAAAACAGGCTGGAGCAAATACTGTAATAATTTCTAATAAAGTGAATAAAGAACTTGAGAAGATTAAAGATACCCTTCCTCCTGATATCCAGTTTCATCTGTTTTTTGACCAGGGAGATATGATAAAGAAAATAAGTCAAAGAACTGGAGAAACTGCTCTCTGGGGCGGTATCCTTGCCATTTTATTCATATTCCTTTTCTTGAGAAACTGGAGACCCACCTTAACTATTGCTCTGGCTATACCATTTTCAATCATTACGACCTTCATAGCCATTTATTTTGTTGGTTATACCCTTAATATGATGACTCTTGCAGGAATAGCACTTGGAGTTGGAATGTTAGTTGATAATGCTGTGGTGGTAATTGAAAACATATATCGGAAGATGGAAGAAGGAAGTAATAGAAAGGATGCGGCAATTCAGGGGACAACAGAAGTTGGGATGGCAATTACAGCCTCAACGCTTACTACTGTCTCTGTATTTATTCCGCTTATCTTTTCTGCTGGCATCGCAGGTAGATTGTCCAGAAGCCTTGCCCTTACAATATCCTTTGCCCTGTTTGCCTCTCTGTTTATAGCCTTTACTTTAGTGCCTATGCTTGCGTCTATATTATTCAAAAAGAGAAAAGAAGTTCCACAGGAACAAGGATTTAATAGATTCAAAGAAAGATATGGAAGACTCCTCAAATATGCTCTTACTCACAGGAGAAGAACCGTTATAACATCAGTAGTAATATTTGTTGCCACTTTATGCCTGATTCCCCTTGTAGGTACAGAATTTATGCCCAAGATGGACATTCCTTTCTTATCAATAAATATTGCAATGCCAGTTGGAACTTCTCTTGAAGAGACAAATAGAGTTGTCTTACAATTTGAGGATATTCTCAGGGATATTCCAGAAATAGAAATTACAAGCGCGTGGATAGGACTCAGTGAAGCAACCCAATATGATGTGGCATACGGTTCAGTGAGTCCCGGAGTAAATCAGGCTCAGGTGATGGGAAAATTGGTTGAAAGAAATACCCGTAAAAGGTCTGGTCAAGAGATTATAGAGGAGATAAGAAAAAAGATTCCTCATATAGAAGGAGCAACCATAGAATTTGCTGATATGAGTGGACAGATGTTTGGAGGTGGTGGAGGAGCTCCAATAAATGTAAAGATTTTTGGCAAGGATTTATCCATTCTTAAAAGAATTTCCGAACAAATAGCATCCAAAATAAGAGGTGTAAAAGGTATCAAGGATATAGACACATCCGTTAGACAGGGGAAACCTGAATTGCAAATAAGGATCGATAAAGAGAAAGCGGCTTTATTTGGATTAAGTGTATATCAGATAGGACAGGAAGTAAGGACGGCTACTCAAGGTATGCTTGCAGGAAGATTCAGGGAAGAGGGAGAGGAAGTAGATATGCTATTAGAATTCAGAAATGAGGATGTGAAGAATATAAAGGATATTGAAAATATTCCTATTACGACTCCTTTTGGCACGAGTATTCTCTTGAAACAAGTTGCAGAGATAGTTTTAACTGAGGGTCCAGTGAGAATAGAAAGAGAAGAGCAAAACAGGAAGGTATCGGTTACAGCAAATATTGAGCGCAGAGATTTAGGAAGCGTTGTGAGGGATGTTGCAAGAGATATTGAGCCGATAAAGAAGACCCTTCCGTCAGGTTATTTGATAGAATTTGGCGGTGAATATGAACAGATGAGAGAGACTTTTTTGACGCTGGGGATTGCCTTTATTCTTGCCATAATACTTGTATATATGGTAATGGCCGCTCAATTTGAGTCATTTGTTCATCCATTTGTGATAATGTTCACTATGCCATTAGCGGCCGTAGGGGTAATCTGGGCTTTATTTATTACCCATAAGGCAGTATCAATGCCAGCCCTTATGGGAGTGATAATCCTTGCGGGAATTGTAGTAAATAATGCCATAGTATTTATAGATTATACCAATCGTTTACGGAAAAAGGGATTAGAAATACACGAGGCTCTTGTTTTAGCTGGAAAAACGAGGTTAAGACCCATTCTCATAACAGCCTTTACGACTATTTTAGGAATGTTACCTATGGCAATCAGTCGTTCTCAAGGTTCTGAGATGAGGTCACCTATGGCTATAGTGGTGATGGGTGGACTCTTTGTCTCCACGCTACTCACTCTAATAGTCATTCCGCTTATCTACACAATTTTTGATGACCTTGCAGAGAGAATAAGAAAGAGAACAAAAAGAGTAGTGTTAAGAGAATAAAAAAATAAAAAAACTTGACAAAAATGTATAAAATTCATTAGTCTTTTTCAAAACTTGATGAAAGGAGGTGAAAATAGATGAAAAAACTGATGGCTTTTGGAACAATCGGTGCGATGCTTTTATGTAGTGCTTCTTTTGGTGTTGACATGGCAGGAAAGATGGGAATTGGATACGATGGGGGTCTTTCTTTTAAATATTGGATGGGTGGATTTGGAATTCAGAGTATAGTGGACTTCGGATATGAGACTGCTCCCAGTGGTTATACTGAGCCAGATAATAAAGCAGAAATGAGCATTGGTTTTACAGCAAAGGGACTTATGCCATTTATAAAGACTGACAAGGTGAACCTGAACTTTGTTCTTGGTTTTGGAATTGATATGCTTATGAATGAAGACTATAAGGATAAGACAGACTCTGGTATGGATATATCTGTTCTTATTGGATTCTCTCCTGAGATATTCTTACTGGACAATCTTTCAATTGAGACCACAACTGGACTTAAGGTCTTTATGAACGGAGAGAGTACATACAATGATGTGAAAATGGCAGATGACTATATGAGCATCGCTACATTTGGACAGGGTGTATCTATCGTGAGTGGCGCTGCATTTCACTTCTACTTCTGATGTAGAACTTTACTACTAATGGGCTATCTATCTTTTAAAGGTGGATAGCCCGTTCTTTTTTATCACGCCTTCATAAGTCTTGACGCTTCTACTCCAGAAAAGCGACAATACGCAGTATCATTAAATATGGAAGACATAAAAGAACGAATCAAAATAGACCCTGAAAGGGTTGCTCTTGGTATTGTAAATTTTATAAAAGATAAGGTAAAGTCTTTCAAGAGACAGGGTGCTATATTCGGTCTTTCGGGTGGAATAGACTCTGCCTGCATTGCAGGACTCTTGTCCCGTGCAATTGGTAAAAATAGAATACTTGCACTCATTATGCCTGAAAGGGATTCAGATGAGAATACAGTAAGAGATGCGGAACTCGTTGCTCATAAATTTGATATAAAGACAAAACTTATAGATATTGCAAAGACACTTAAGTCCTTTAGTATTTATGAGACAACACCCGGAAAGTTTTATTCAAATAATAGGGAACCTATTGGAAAAATTATAAAAAATGCTTACAGATTGATTCCGAATAGGAGTAATCCATTTCTTGGAGGGCTTCTTGGAACCAAGTATGAGTGGATGAAAGAGGTACAGGCATATTACAGGATAAAACACAGGATAAGGATGGCGAACCTATACTATTATGGAGAAAAAAAGAACTATCTTATAATAGGGACATCAAATAAGACAGAAGACCTCGTGGGATTTTTTGTTAAATATGGAGATGGTGCGGCAGATATTATGCCAATTGCAAACCTTTATAAGACACAGGTAAGAGTTCTTTCAGAATATCTTGGTGTTCCAGGGCCCATTATAAATAAGGAGTCCTCACCCGACCTCCTGCCAGGAATTACAGATGAAGTGGCACTTGGAATATCTTATGAAAAACTTGATTTAATCCTGCTTGGGCTTGAGATAGGTGTTTCTGACAGTTTTATTCAAAAAGAGGTAGATTGCAGTAAAAATACTATTAAATATGTAAAAAGACTTATTACTTTATCAAGCCATATGAGAAATCTACCTGAGAAGTGCCAGATTTAAATGAGAGTCTATAAGAAATTTTCTATTCTTTACCTCACTTAAATTCCTATTTTATTTTTTGATTGACATTGTTGAAGTAAAGAATTAAATTTAGTTTATGGCAATTAGAATTGAAATAACCAAAAAGGATAATATAGAGGGTGATAGAATCAAGAAAGCCATAAAAGACATTGGAATAAAAGTAAAGAATGTCTTTACAAAAGATGTATATCTGATTTTTGGTAATCTTACAGAAAAAGAAATCAGAATAATCGCGGAAGAGATACTCGTTGATAAGGTATGGGAAGATTATACAATAGAAGAAGATAAGGGCCCTGAAGAGGGTTGGATTGAAATTGCTTATAATCCAGGGGTTCTTGACCCTGTGGCAAAAAGCACTGAGAATATTATAAAAGAAGTTGGGATGGATATTAAAGCCGTAAAGAGAATAAAAAAATATAAAATTGAGGGTGAGAATATAGAGCAAGTCAAACAAAGAATTCTATATAATAAACTTATTCAACATCAGGTTGTAAAAAAAGAGGGTCTTGCCGTTCCTCCTAAATACAATTTTAAGCCCATTTATGTTCCTATCTTTAATACTGACCTTATAACTATTTCAAAGCAAATGAGTCTATTTTTAAATGAAGAGGAGATGGTTAAGATAAGGGATTATTTCAAGGAGATAAATAGGAACCCTACAGATGTTGAACTTGAGACATTTGGAATTTTATGGTCTGAACATTGCTCCCATAAAACATTTAAAGGAGAAATTCAGAATTCAGAATTCAGAATTCAGAATTTACTGAAGTCCACCATTATGAAAGTTACAGAAGAACTTAATAAACCTTGGGTTATTTCTGCGTTTAGTGATAATGCAGGGATTATAGAGTTTGATGAGGATTATGCGGTCTGTTTCAAGGTAGAGACACATAATCATCCATCAGCACTTGAGCCTTATGGGGGTGCGGCTACTGGTATAGGCGGAGTAATCAGGGATATATTAGGATGCGGCAAGGGCGCAAAACCTATTGCCAATACAGATACATTTCTTTTTGGTAATCTTGATATGGCTTATGAAGGGCTTCCCGAAGGAGTTTTACACCCAAAAAGGATAATGAAAGGAGTAGTAAATGGGGTGGCTGATTATGGCAACAGAATGGGTATTCCAACCGTGAATGGAGGTGTATTTTTTAATGAAGGTTATACTGCCAATCCTATAATATACTGTGGATGTGTTGGAATAATTCCCAAGAAATTATGTAAGAAAAAGGTAGAGATAGGAGATTTAGTTGTGCTTATTGGAGGAAGGACTGGAAGGGATGGAATTCATGGTGCAACATTTGCTTCAGGAGAGATGACAGGCGAGACTCATACCCAATTTGGAAGTGCAGTGCAAATAGGAGACCCTATTACAGAAAAAAGAATGATGGATGCACTATTACAAGCAAGGGAGTTGTATAATTCAGTTACAGATTGTGGGGCAGGTGGCATATCTACAGCAATTTCAGAACTTGCAAAAGATATTGGCGTAATAGTAGAACTTGAAAAAGTCCCATTGAAATATGAAGGACTTTCTTATAGAGAAATCTGGATTTCAGAATCTCAAGAAAGGATGGTTCTATCGGTTCCAGAAGAGAATATTAAAAAGATTAAGGAGATATTTTTTAACGAAGGCGTAGATGCCACAGTTATAGGTGAATTCATAAAAGGAAAAAAGATTATAGTAAAATATAGGAATAATACTGTAGTAGAACTAAATACTGAGTTTGTGCTTGAAGGAATGCCAACAAGAAAGTTGAAAGTTAAGCGACCCCGACAAAGGTCGGGGTGCCCCGAGTCAAAAGTTAATGAGGTAGGCGCAGGCTTTAGCCTGCGTAATATTGAACAAAATCCCTTATCGGTTCTTAAGACTCTGCTTTCTGCTCCCAACATAGCGAGTAAGGAGTGGGTTGTGAGGCAGTATGACCATGAAGTCCAGGGTGGTAGTGTAATAAAACCACTTTTAGGAGATGCGGCAGTTGTAAGACCATTACTCCAAATCTCAAATCTCAAATCTCAAATCTCAAATAGAAAAGGTATTGTTATTGGGAGTGGTATAAGTAGATTAAAAGACCCGTACTGGATGGCAGTATCAGCAGTTGATGAAGCGATAAGAAATGTTGTTGCAGTTGGTGGTGACCCTGATAGGATTGCCTTATTAGATAATTTTTCCTGGGGAAGCCCAGAAGACCCTGAGAAGATGCATGACCTTGTTATGGCATCAAAAGGCCTTTATGATACTGCAAAGGTTTATGAGACCCCTTTTATATCAGGTAAAGATAGTTTATATAATGAGTTTAAGACAGAGAATAGGACACTTTCCGTGCCACCAACACTTCTTATATCCGCAATTGGTTTAATACCTGATGTTGAAAAGGCTGTCTCTTATAGTTTGAAAAGTAAGGGAAACTCTATCTATATGGTTGGAGAAACTTATACCAAAAACCGACTGCCAACCACTAAGGACCGAAAAATATTTTTCTCACTTCATAGAGCAATAAATGAAGGAATTATCTCAGCCTGTCATGACATCTCTGAAGGAGGAATCGGAGTAGGAATAGCCGAAATGTGTATAACCTGTCTACCGACAGGCAAAAATGGAAATTTAGGAGCAAGGATAAATTTAGATAACATTCCCAGTAGCACCCCGCAATTCTGCGGGGTGGACTTACTCTTTTTAGAATCCGATACAAGATTTTTAGTAGAGGTAAAAGATGAAACAAGATTCAAGGAGATTATGGAAGGGATTCCAATTGGAAGGATAGGAGAGGTAACAGAAGAACCTATTCTTGATATAGAGAATATGTTTAAGGTCTCTATAAAAGAGGTTAGATATATTTATGAAAATAGTTTAAAAAAGTTAATAGAATGACACTAAAACAAACTATACAGGTGAAAGTAGTTCCTAATGCAAAGAAAAATGAAATCAGGGAAGAGAGTGAAAAACTTAAAGTCTATCTCACGGCATCACCAGTTAAAGGTAAGGCAAATAAGCTACTTGTTAAAGTTTTGACTAAACATTTCAATATTAGGAAATCAGATATTAAGATTATAAAAGGAGAGAAATCAAGGAATAAAGTAATTGAGGTGAGTAATGGTTAAAGTGCTAATACTCCGCACTGCTGGGACAAATTGCGATGAGGAAACAAAGGCTGGATTTGAACTTGCGGGTGCATCTGTAGATAAAATTCATATAAAACAGGTTCTTAAAAATCCTCAAATAATTCATAGATACCAAATCTTCTGTTTGCCAGGAGGGTTTACCTATGGAGACGATATATCCTCTGCTAAAATACTCGCACTTGAAATAAAACACTGGGTTATAGAGGAACTTCAAAGATTTAAAGATGATGGAAAACTTATTCTGGGCATCTGCAATGGCTTTCAAGTCCTTGTAAAATCAGACTTTTTGGGAGGGTTCAAAGTAAGTCTTGTTGAGAACACAAGCGGTAAATTTGAGGATAGATGGATACATCTAAAAATCAACCCCGAACTTGATTCAGGGCAAAAATCAAAAATCAAAAATATATGGACTAAGGATTTGCCAGAGGTTATAAGTTTGCCTGTTGCACATGCAGAAGGAAGGTTTGTTACACCAGAAAAAGTATTAAAAGAACTTAAGACCAATAATCAGATTGTATTTCATTATGTTGATAAAAAAGGAAATCCTGCTTTACATTATCCAGAGAATCCAAATGGTTCCCTTGGGAGTGTGGCAGGAATATGTGATGAAACAGGAAGAATTTTAGGATTAATGCCACACCCTGAAAGATATATTTTTTCTCATCAGCATCCAGAGCATAGAGAACCAGCCGTTGGGATGCAGATTTTCAAGAATGCGGTAGAATTTATAGTTAAGGGTTAAAAAGACAAAGTGCTTGTTTTATAAAACTCCTTAATTTTCTCTACCACATAATCTATTTCCTCATTCCTTAATAAAGGAAACATAGGAATTGACAGGACAGTATCTGTAAGTTCCTCTGCTATGGGAAAATTGCCCCTTGTATGACCTAAATATTTATATGCAGGTTGTAAATGAAGTGGAATTGGATAGTGAATACCTGTAGATATTCCATTTGACCTTAAAAACTCGCTTAATTTGTCTCGTTGTTTAACTCTTATCACATAGAGATGATAGACAGGTTCTACATAATCTCGTGTAATTGGGGTTATAACTTCTGTATCTTTTAGTAAGTCATTATATCTTGAGGCGTGGTCTCGTCTTTTCTTGTTCCAGTCTGCAAGATGTTTTAATTTTGCTCCAAGAATTGCTGCCTGAATTGTATCTATTCTATAGTTATAACCTTCTATCTCATAGTCATATCTTGTGAATCTTCCATGATTTGATAAAAGTCTTATCTTTGTTGCAAGATTCTCGTTATTAGTAACAACCATACCTGCGTGTCCATAAGCACCCAAGTTTTTTGATGGATAGAATGAAAAACATCCACAATCACCAAAAGAGCCAACTGGTTTTCCTTTATATAGTGCTCCATGTGCCTGGGCACAATCTTCTATCACTTTAAGACTGTTTTTTTTTGCAATCTCCATAATAGCATCCATATCACACGGATGCCCAAAAAGATGAACAGGTATAATTGCTTTTGTCTTTTTCGTAATTCTTTTCTCTATTTCATCAGGAGTTATGTTATAAGTTTCTCTATCACAATCTGCAAATACTATTGATGCCCCTGCGTGTGTAATTGCTTCTGTTGTTGCTATAAATGTATTCGGAGTCGTTATAACTTCATCTCCTTTGCCGATAGCAAGAGCAATAAGAGATAGGTCAAGCGCAGCAGAACCTGAAGAAACACCAATTCCATATTTTACCCCACATAATTTAGCAAAATTAGACTCAAATGAGTCGAGTATTTCTCCACCGGCAAAAGAGACATTTTCAATAACCTGTTTTATTGCTCTATCTATTTCCTTTTTTATTAAGAGATATTCCGTTTTAAGGTCAATAAGTGCTATCTTCATCTTCGCTCCTTTTTGTTCACTTATTCAGATTTAAACCAAAACAAACTGAAGTGCCTGGGCCATCTCTTCCCTCAATAATTTCATATTTCTCGTTAAATATATTCTCCACTTTTAGCCAGGTTTGGAGGTATTTAAACTCCTTTAACAGACCAATAGAAAAGAGCCAAAAAGATGGAAAAAGGTCGTATAAATACTCTCTTTCTCCTATAAGAGTTCCCTGAGTTGAAATATTAAATCCTTGAAAAATGGGTGTCAAGAAGTTAAAAGACAATAAAAAATTTGGTTTATAAAAAACTTTTTTTGAGTATTTGTAATAGTCAAAATCTATATTGCCTTTAAATCTTCCTTTAGATTTTGATAGTTTGAAATAATAATTATGCTCGTCCCTTGTCTCTGGACTATTTAAAGGAACGACAAAAAACTCTCCCCAGTTTTGTGAAAGTTGAATCCAATTTTCAACTTCCTTTACTCTTAATCCAAGAATAATACTATCTCCTACAATAGGAATTCTTAAGCAGGCATCAAAGAGTTTTTCTTTTGGCATTTTAAGATTAGGATTTTGGAGAATATACTTCTGGTTCATATAAATCTGTTCCAGAGGAGTGGTAATTTCTTTTGAAGTGTATAGAATTCTTAGGAAGACTGATGATAATATTTTTATATTTGCGCTCAGGTAAGGGAAAAAAGAGGCTATGTTCCTGTCTGCCGACAGGCAAGAGATACCCGACTCTATGAATGCCCTATTAAAGAATTTTCTCCCCAATAATGTAGTTGCCTCAATTCTTGTCGAAGATTCATAATATCCTTTGACCATAAGCTTTAAGAGAGTATTGGCTTTATAAATAGATAGACTGTAATCGGCAAGAAACAGACTTCTCCAGACATCTTCTATTTTGTAATTTTTTGTTGATAAATGAAGATCCAGAGTGCTGTTTTCATTTAAGTCTCTTATGCCAAAATTTAGTCCCACAGATGTTTTTTCATCAAGATGCAAAACAGAACTTTCAAGATAATTATTTATATTCATATTAAGGGCTATCTTTGCTATATATCCTTTTCCACGCATATTTTCGCCATAAGAGGTGAAAAGTTGATATTGTGGAAAGATTTGTCTTTTGGAAGGAATAGAAACCTTATCTTCTGGTAATGGAACTGTGATTTCAAGGCTGGGTTCCATACCCTCAACAGCGTATAAAGAAGTAGTAAGCAGTAAGCAGTAAGCAGTAAGTAGTCTATTGAAATTATGAATTCTAAATGCTGAATTTCTAAAATAAAATCTCAAGATTGAAATATCCAAAGATCAAAAGATCATTTAATTTTTCGATTTTTAGATCTTTCGATTTTTAGATCTTCTGTAATATAGCCTGTTATATATCTTGCAGGAGTAATATCAAATACTGGATTGAAAACAGGGATATCAGGAGGAGCGGATTTCATGCCCTGAAATTCTCTGACCTCATCTTCTGCCCTCTGTTCAATAATTATTTCTGAACCTGATTCTATCTGGGTATCAAATGTGGTAGATGGTGCAACTACATAGAATGGGATACTGTTTTCTTTTGCAAGAACAGCAAGGGCATAAGTCCCTATCTTATTTGCAACATCACCGTTTTTTGCAATCCTATCTGCCCCAACAAGACATAAATCAACCATCTTATTTTGTAATATATAACCTCTTGCACTATCAACGATAAGTGTGCATGGAATTCCTGCTTTTTGGAGTTCCCATGTCGTGAGCCTTGCTCCTTGTAGCCATGGTCTTGTTTCTGGCACGAACACAGAAACATCTATTCCTGTCTCTTTTGCTTTATATATTGGTGCGAGTGCAGTTCCAATTCCACAGGTAGCAAGTGCACCAGCATTGCAGTGAGTAAGAATATGTAAAGTAAGGGTTTGATTAATCAAACCCCTACTAATAACTGATAAGATTTTTACTCCATTTTCACCTATTCTATTACAAAGTTCTATATCTTCTTCTCTCATTTTCTCTGCTTCTTCTAAAAGATTCTTGGACAGACCCGAAGGTCTGTCCCTACAATTGTCAAGAACTTTTTCCATCCTTTTAAGTGCATAAAAAAGGTTATATGCTGTAGGGCGTGTATTTTTAAGGAGATTAAATATAGGTTTCAACTCTTTTTTCAGAGACTTGTAATCTTTAGATGTTGAATTTATTGCAGCGAGTGCGATTCCATAAGCAGCAGTTACACCGATAAGAGGAGCACCTCTTACTTTCAGTGTTCTTATTGCATCTGCTACTTGTTCAGGTGTGGCAAGGTCATGATAAAGAACTCGGGATGGAAGCAGAGATTGGTCAAGTATCTTTAACTTGTGATCTTTAAAAACTATTGTCTCAAAACCAAGAGGCATATTATTAAAATTATGAATTCTAAATGCTGAATTATAAATGTGGGAGGCATCTCCCGATGTCGATATCAAGAAATCAAGGTCAGGAGACCTTTCCCACATAATTTGGCATTCGTAATTTAGAATTTAGCATTTTGTTCAG
>JAUWAR010000017.1 GCA_030601965.1 bacterium
ACCTGCACCATCTAAGCCCCAAATATTATTCTTATTATATATTTCCCACTTATATTCTCCATTTTCTTCATAAAGATGACTTATCTCAAACTGCTCACGGGTTCCAGCATAAGAATGAGTCCCCCATATACTCCCATCTACCTCTATTGCAGTGCTTGAGAACGAATTGCAAGCTGGACCATCTGGGATATACATAGTCTCTGAAGGATACTTTACTATACCCTCACCCCATACCCCTATCCATAGCTCGTCAGTAGGCAGTAGGCAGTAAGCAGTAGGTAGTTTCTTACTATTTGCTTCATGCTCTTCACTGCATACTGCATACTTCTTACTGCTTACTGTGACAAGTGCCCTTGTTTTATAATTAAATTTCCTATCCCAGTTTTCCCCATTCCATAAATATACACCATCATCAGTTGCACAATATAAGGTGTCCTTATATACTGCAAAATCATAAATTGGATTATTCAGACCTTCATCATACCAGAGACTGTCTATGCGTCTCGCTGTTCCACTGTCAGTTCCTGCCCATAGAGTGTCTCTAAAAAATATAAGGGAAAGAACACTTCCACCAGGTATATTTTCATAAGTATTCCAATTGGAAATATCAGAAAAAATTTCATCCTGTTCTACCACTCCAACGCCCTCATCTGTCCCGAAAAATATTGAATCTGATTTTGTTATGATTCCCGAGATAGTGTTAGATGGATAAACATTGCACTCTGTTCCTGAACTGTCCTCATCAATAGGATTATCTTTAAGTTCATATATCCATGCTCCATCACCTGTGCTGACAATAATTATTGAATCTGTGCTGGCAATTGCAGAGACCAAAAGACTTGGCAAATTCTCAAAATCAGTGATATTCCTGTGCCTTTCTCCATCCTCTGCAAGAATAGTTATTCCCTCATTGTAACATAAGACCCATTTGTTTTCAAATCTATCTATTGCTATAGATTTTATATTGTTTCCAATGAGTCCCTCTGTATTTGTTATTGTGTTAAAGGTTCTTGTTGTTTTATCAAAGATAAGCACCCCTCCTGTCGTAGAACAAACTAACGAGTCTCCACAAGAGATAATATCTGTGATATGGCTTGAATTAAGAAAGGTCTTCCACTCTCCAGGATGAGTGAGGAGTGAAAGAATCAGAAATAGGTTCACGATAGCAGGGATTCAAATAAAGCGATAAACTTCTTTGCAACTTCCATTCCATTATTTTTATCTGCAAACTCCTTTGCCTTCTTCATAGTATAAACAAATCTCTCATCTTTCTCAAACACACTTATGATATTTCTTCTCAGTTCCTGTTTATTCTTATATTTCATCACTGCATCGCCAAAATTGGCTACGAAATTTGAGTCAAGGGCAACTATTGGACGACCTGCACCTAAACACTGATACGCCATTGATGAAACTACTGCCCCTCCCTTGCTGGGCTTATTGTATAAAGCTATATCAGAGGCATAAAGATATGTATAAATCTCTTCTATATAGGGATGCCCTCTTCGGATTTCAATTTTGCCATTCTTCGGCTTAATCTTATTCCAGGCATTAAGAGAGTTTTTGTCATCTGTCACAATAAGGATATAAATAGGATATTTCTCTCCCAGTGCATCAATTGTTGGAAACACCTCTGCCCCATAATACGATGCAGGACCAAATAGGAAGATTATTTTCTTGTCAAGCGGAAGGTTTAACTTCTTGCGTGAGGTTTGCATGAGACTTCTGGTAACCGATAACTCATTACCAATAACCCATTTATGACATGGATAAGGAATAAGGAAAATTCTGTCTTTTGGATAGGCGAGTTTCAAGAAATCCTCATATCTTTTATCAAAGCAGACTATAGCATCCCAATCAAACTGATAAAAAGCAGGGTCATCCTTAAGCCCGCCGTCATGAATCACACAGACTGTTCTTGCCTTATTCTTTATCCAGTGAAAAATCTTACCCAAAGGGTCATTTGGAATCATTCCATGGTCTTGAGCAACAAAGATTTCATAGTCTGCACTGAGTATAGGTCTTGCATCAAAACTAACTGTCTTTGCATTTGAGGTCGTAAAGCATCTTGCAACATAGTCTTCATCTTTTCCTACAATTGCAGTGCCATGAAAACTTGTTTTATAAAAAGAAAAAACACTTAGTCTATGGCCAAGTTCAACCCAACTTCTACCTACAAGTTCTGCGTGTATGGATGCCCCAGAATCGGAGTTCCACGCACCTATCATTCCAATCTTCATAATCCTTCTCCGCCAAGTTTTACGCTATTCTCACCAAATAGTTTTTCTATCTTTGATGTGAGAGACTTTTTTGCTGAGACCCGTATACTCTTTGGTTTTAATATCAACGAGGTGTCTTTCTCTCCTAAAAGATGAATAAGCACCTCACTTTCCCCTGGTGATGACACAAGCATATCATTCAATGATTGAAGTGCTTCCTCTTCAAGTCCAATAACTCTTATGTAAATATCTATCCATTTTACAAGTTTCTCCCTTGCCTGCGAAAGTCTCATTATTTTATCTGCGATGAGATTTTGACCACCATTTCTACTGGCAAATATTCTACCTCTTACAAGCAGACAGGTCTCAGGCTCTAAATCCTTAGCATTAAACAGACTTGAGAAAACCGTGATTTCACCATCAGAATCAAAATCTTCAAGCACAGCAAATGCCATACTCCTGCCTTTTCTATCCTTTGTTATCCTCCTCCCCACTACCATGCCACCAACCACAAGGTCTGCTCCTTCCTGAAAAGTTTTAATGTCGCCCATACTGGCAGTCGTAAATGCAGTTAATTCCTCTTTAAATCTCTCAAGAGGATGACCGGAAAGATAAAAACCCAGTGCATTCTTTTCGCATGAAAGCAACTCTGCAAAGGAAAACTCCTCGTCCATTAAAGAGACTCCTGTCTTGGGAAATAGACCAATCTGTGAACTATCCCTTTTTTCCAGATGGTCTAAAAGCTTCTTTCTATTACTGTCAATACTATCAAATGCACCAGCTTTAATAAGTGATTCTGTCGCCTTCTTGTTAATATTGGTCTTATATAAAAACTCTTTGAAGGACTTATATGGTCTGTTTTGCACTATCTCATTTGCCGCATTCCTGCCCATATTTTTTATAGCAGAAATACCAAATCTAATGCCCTCTTGCTCTGGCCTGAAATCCGGGAAGGACTTGTTCACATCAGGCACCAGAAATTTAATCCTCATCTTCTCACATCCTTTAATAAGGACTCTTATTCTATCTGTATCGTTCTGCTCACAAGAGAGCGAACTTGCCATAAATTCCAGTGGATAATTAGCCTTGAGATATGCTACCCAGTAAGAAATCGTCGCATATCCTGTAGAATGAGACTTGTTAAATCCATAACCTGCAAAGGGAATCATAAGGTCAAATATCTTATTTCCTATCTCTTCTGAAACTTTATTTTTGAGGGCACCATCTATAAATTCCTTTCTTTTCTCATCCATTATACCAAGTTTTTTCTTTCCCATTGCCCATCTTAAAATATCAGCCTTGCCCAGACTGAATCCCCCAATTTTAGCCGCTATCTCCATTACCTGCTCTTGATAGATTATTATTCCATAAGTCTCTTTCAGAACAGGTTCAACCATGGGATGCAGGTATTCTATATCTTTTTCCCCTCTCTTACGATGAATAAATTCGTCTTTTGTGTGACCACCTAAAGGTCCTGGCCTATAAAGGGCAAGAACAGCTACTATATCGCTAAAAGCATCTGGTTCAACCTTTTTTAAAATATCCCTCATCCCATCAGATTCAAGTTGGAAAACCCCTATGGTGGCACCTTTTTTCAGTAAATTAAAGGTCTTTTTATCATCTTTTGGTATTTTCTCTAAATCAACCTCTTTGCCTTTTTCTTTCAGCATCTTTATAGTGTTATGGATAATAGCAAGGGTTTTCAGTCCAAGTATATCTATTTTCAAGAGTCCTATATCTTCAAGCCCTGTCATTGTATATTGGGTAGCAATAGTGCCTTCCTTAGACTTAAAAACAGGCACGAACTCTCGCAACTTCCCGGGTGTAATTACGATACCAGCCGCATGAGTTGAGGCGTGTCGCACAAATCCCTCAAGTCTTCTGGCAATCTCTAATAATTCGGAGAATTTACTACTGGATTCAATTGTTGATTTAAACTCGGGAATTTCAAGTGCCTCTGCTATACTATTATTTTGGGGAATGAGTTTAGCGATTCTATCTACTTCTGGATAAGGAATCCCAAGAACTCTACCAACATCTCGTATTGCTGCCTTCGCTCCCATTGTGCCAAATGTAATTATCTGAGATACATTGTCTTTTCCATATCTCTCTTTTATATATTCTATAATTTCATCTCTTCTATCATCGCTAAAATCAATATCTATATCAGGCATTGTTATTCTTTCTGGATTCATAAATCTTTCAAATATAAGTCCGCATTCAAGTGGGTCAATCTTTGTAATGCCAAGACAATACAGGACAAGACTCCCTCCGGCAGAACCTCTGCCAGGACCTACAGGTATATCCTTTGAAACAGCCGCATCTACAATATCTTTAACTATCAAGAAATAGCCTGAGAATCCCATCTTCTTTATAGTATCAAGTTCATAATAAAACCTATCCTTAATCTTAGTAGAACAGGCATCTTGCCTGTTATCATATTTCTCATGAAGTCCCTGTTCTGCAAGGTGAGTAAGATAATCCTCTGGAGAATCATATTCTTCAGGAAGTGGAAAATTTGGCAAGAAGTATTTTTCTGGATTAATTTCCAGTCTCAGGTTACATTTTTCTGCAATTTTTATAGTATTCTCAACAGCAGCAGGATGGTCAGAAAATAGGGATATCATCTCATCAGGGGACCTGAAATAGAGTTCATCGCTGTCAAATCTAAGTCTTTTTTTATCGTCTCTATCTTTACCTGTCTGCAGACAGAGAAGTATATCGTGTGCAGTTCTATCATCTTTTTCAAGATAGTGACAATCGTTTGTAGCAACAAGAGGTATGCCAAGGGCATCACTTATTTGTAGAAGTCCTGCATTTGCAGAATCATTCTCCTTAAGTCCCAGCCTCATCATTTCAAGATAAAAATTCTCCTCACCAAACATAGAGAGATATTCTTCTGCGACCTTTTTTGCCTTATCCATACCATCGTGCAAGATACAATAAGCAATTTCACCTTTAAGGCAACCGGACAGTGCCAGGAGTCCATCTTTGTGTTGTTTTAATGTTTGTTTATCAATTCTTGGTTTATAATAAAAACCTTCTTCATAAGCGATACTTGATAGTTTCATAAGATTTTTATAGCCCTCTTCGTTCTTCACAAGCAGGGTAAGGTGAAAAGAACTCACTCCCTTTATACTTTTTCTCTCAGTGTGTGGACCTGTGGCAACATAGACCTCCTCACCGATAATAGGTTTAATACCTACATTTAGCATTGCTTTATAGAACTCAATTGCACCGAACATATTACCGTGGTCAGTGATAGCCAGGGCAGGCAATTTATATTCTTTAGCCTTTTGTGCGAGTTTATCTATCCTGCAGGCTCCATCAAGCAGGCTATAATCGGTATGGACATGAAGGTGAACAAATTTTGCGTGTGGCATAGAGAAAATAGTTGAGTACTGTCATTGCGAGCGATAGCGAAGCAATCTAATTATTACTTTTTTAGATTGCTTCGGGACTTCGTCCCTCGCAATGACATCTCCTTTTTCTAAAAAACGAACCTACATCATTTTATACACAACATCAATCACAGTCCCATCAACCCATTGAATTGCGGCTACGACCCTGTTTTTATCTACTTTTGGAGGGGCAGGGGGACCTCCACAAATTCTCTCCACCTCCTTTTTTATCTCCTCAATCGGTTTTATGGGTAGGATAGAGCCTTTTAAAGCCTTTAATAAGTCCTTTCTCAGAGGATTGATGGCAATGCCCTTTTCTGTTACGATAACATCAATGAGTTCACCGGGTCCACACAATGTTGTCACTCTATCAACAATTACAGGGATACGGTCCCTAAAAGACGGAATTGCAAGTATGGTGCACTTTGAAAATAGACAATCCTGCCATCCACCAATACCATGTAAAAGCATACCATCAGAATGAGTAACCACATTGGCATTGAAATTCACATCTACTTCAGTTGCCCCAAGAACAACTACATCTACCATACTTGCAAAATGCCCCTTGCCATGATAACTATAACTCGTGAACGGACTGGTCCAGACATGATTGGGATTTTCTCTCATAGACCTAATTCCATCTAAATCAAATGTTTGTCCATCAAGTATTGCGTTTGTTAAACCTTCTTCTAATAACTCTACTAAATACTTTGTGCTTCCACCTCTGACCCATCCTGCCTTAACTCCTGCCTCTTTCATAAATTTTTTTAAATGGATTACGAATGCCAGTGCTATACCCCCAGCACCTGCTTGAAAAGAGAATCCATCTTTCATAATTCCTGATTCTTTAATAAAGCGTGCTGTGAGTTCTGCTATTAAGAGCCTGGCAGGACTCCTGGTGAGTTTTGTGGTTCCAGAAACAATCTTGGATGGGTCGCCTATCTCATCCATCTCTACTACAAAATCCACATTATTTCCATTAATTTGCCAGGGTATACACGGAAAAGGAACCAAATTATCTGTTACCATAATAACTTTATCAGCATACTGAGAGTCTGCCAAAGCAAACATAATAGATCCACACGCCGACTTGCCATATAAAGCATTAGCATTACCAAATGGGTCGGCAGTGGGTGCACCAATAACTGCTATATCTATATGAACCTGACCATCCTGAACAGCTCGGTATCTTCCGCCATGTGAACGGAGAACTCCCTGTCCTTTCATTTTACCCCTTGAACAAAACTCTCCAAGTGGACCATTCATACTTCCCTCAATGTAGTGGACAACTCCCGATTCAAGGTGTTTGATAATAGGTGAATGACAGGGAAAAGAAGCACTCGGAAACCATCTTGTATCTTTTATTCCCATATCTGCAATAGTATCAAAAAGGAAATTTGCCACCTTATCTCCATTTCTAAAGTGGTGATGAGTAGATACAGTCATTCCATTACGAATGCCTGCTTTTTTTAATGCTTCCCGTAGATTAGGAACTACTTTATTCCCATCTTTAGGATAATTGGCACAACTTGCAACAGGTGGTGCCGCTTTATTATAATCAGGAATATATTTACCTACACCCTGAAAGGGAATTACAGGATTGCCATTTATCTTTTCAGGTATCCATCTACCTACTGCGTTATTTTTTCCTTTCATCTTTACTTACCTCCTGTTAGCCTCAAGATGTTTTGTGCCCGTTTCACCACAGGTGGGTCTATCATTTTACTTCCCAGAGATACAACACCCGTGCCTTTTTTTTGAGCATCCTCAAGTGCTAATACAATCCGTTTTGCTTTCTCAATCTCTTTTTCTGTAGGAGCAAAATTGGTATGGATAATCTTTATCTGCCCGGGATGGATACATCCCTTCCCTTCAAAACCAAGAGATTTTGCCTCAAGGACACTATTCTTTAGACCTTCCTCATCTGCCACATCAGAGAATACGCTATCAATAGGCTGGATGCCTGCTGCTCTTGCAGCATTTACAACCTGACTCCTTGCCCAGAAACTCTCTGTTCCTTCAGATGTTCTCTGTGTTCCTATATCCGCTGTGTAATCCTCTAATCCTATAGTAAGGGCAACAATATTTTTTGAAGCAGTTGCAATTTCATAAGCATTAATTACTCCTAATGCACTCTCTATTATGGGCATCAGAAAAATTCTGAATTCTGAATTCTGAATTCTGAATTCTGAGATCCTCTCATCTACTTCTTTTACCTGGTCGCTGTTTTCACATTTAGGTATCAGAATAGTATGAACATTATGAGGGACTACAAAACCCAAATCATGAAGCCCCATAGGTAGTTGATTTATGCGGACCATCCTTTCTGCACCCAGAAAATCTACCTCACGAAGGGCATTTCTTACTATAAATCTGGCAGACTCTTTTTCGGATGGTGCTACACTATCTTCCAAATCCAGAATAATCGCATCTGGTTTATAAAGTCCGGCATTAATTATTAATCTTGGCTGGTCTCCTGGCACATATAACCTACTCCGCCTGAAGCGGTCACGCTTTACAGAATAAAGATTTTGGGGTAATAATTTACCAAGAAACTCCTCTTGTTTTTTGGGGAAACACTTTTTTATTGCAGCTTCAATTCTTGCTGTTAAAACAAAGGGAAATGTGCCTGCATCCTCAATATAAATGTCTGCATTCTCAATCCCAAAGAAATTCATCATCTTTTTTGCTGTGTTTCTTATTGATTTTCCATACATTGATTCTACTTTACTTTTCAGGTCAATCTTAATGCCTCCTTTTTTGGTGATTTTAAGTTTCACAAAACAATCCGATGCTGTTTCCTTTTTTCCAACTTCAGCTATAATCGGCATAATTACCCTCCTATTTTAAAAGCCCTCCTCTCTTATAAATGTCAAGTTGCACTTCAGAAAACGGATTAGCAGTGATAGTTTCATTAGTTCCATTTTTTTTAATTTGTCCAGTCAGGAAATCAACCTCAATCTCATCCCCATCCTGTAGATTTAACTTTTTTAACTCGGGTGCAATCATTATTGGAAAACCCGTGTTTATAGCATTTCTTTCATAAATAGCACCAAAAGATTCTGCTATTATCATACCGATTTTTAGTGCCCTGAAGCAATCCACTGCCTGCTGTCTGCTTGAACCACAACCAAAATTCTTACCTGTGATTATAATATCACCAGGCTTTGCCTTTTCAGGAAAATCCTTCCATCTTTCTAAGTTGCTAAAGGCATATTGCCCCATCTCATTGATATCGGTAACTGCAAGATATTTATTATGATAAATCATATCTGTGTCAATATTATCCTGCTGGATAACCCAGACTCTTCCTGCAATTTTGGTTATCGGTTTTCGGTTATCGGTTATCGGTTTTTTGATTTCAGTAGGAGCAGGTTTTACCTGCGAAAGAGGATTAAATCGCAACCAGGAGGTTGCTCCTACAGGCTTTCGCCTTTCGGATTTGAACAACGATGGTTTTTCCGGTATATTATCTTGAGTGGTGATATGACCCGCAATAGATGAAGCTGCAGCAGTAGATGGAGATGCAAGATAGACCTCTCCTTTCCCTTGTTTACCTCTGAAATTGCGATTGCCAGTGCTGATGGTTAGTTCACCAGGACCATTTTGACCTATCTGTCCATCAGCACAACCAGCACAACCAGCATTTCCTACTAGTGCACCTGCCTCCTTAAATATAGAAATCAATCCTTCTCTCATGGCTTTCTGCCAAATTCTATCAGTTGAAGGCACTATTTTTAAGACTACACCCGGAGCCACTTTTCTGCCTTTTAAGATATTAGCAGCAACAAGTAAGTCTTCGTATCTGCCATTTGTGCAAGAACCGATAAACACAGAATCAATCTTTTTACCTGCTACTTCAGATACCGGCACGACATCTTCTGGATGACCTGGTCGAGAAATAAGAGGAACTAAATTATCAATATCTATCTCTACGGTTTTGGCATAATCCGCGTCCTCGTCAGCGTAACACGAATTTACACGAATATCTTGCGAATTACACGAATCTATTATTTCTTTGCTTGGTGGGAAAAAAGAGCAAATACCCCCCATCTCAGTGGTCATTGAAGCAATAGTGATTCTTCCAGAGATGTCAAGTCTATCTACATAATCTCCATAAAATTCAGATGTAAAACTAAGCATGCCATCAGCCCCCAACTCTTTAAGTATAGCAAGCACAATATCTTTAGGTGTTGCAATAGGGGAAGGCTCACCTACCAGAATAATTTTAATAGTCGGAGGCACTTTGAACCAGACTGTTCCATTTGCAAAGGCATAAGCAATATCCTGGTCACCCATGCCCTGGCCAAAGGCACCAATAGCTCCAACTATATTGGCATGAGAGTCTGTAGATACTAATGTCCCACCAGGGCAAATCAAACCCTCATCTATTGATAGGTGTGTTCCAATACCCGCATTAATGTCATATATTTTAATTCCTGTTTTTCTTGCAAATTCCCTACATATCTGCTGATTACTCGCATATTTTTGGTCAGAACCACCCGGGTTACAGTCAAAAGTGAAAAAAGTTTTACAAGGGTCATCTATAGGCAGACCATAATCTTCTAAATTCTTCACGACATTAGCACCGCCGAAATCACGGGCAATCCTTGCGTCAATACGCATATCAACCACATCGCCGGGATTTACTGATTTTCCTGAATGATTTCCGATAATTTTCTCAATTATAGTTTTTCCCATAATTTTTAAATTATAAGCAGTCCATTTTCCAACATAACCATCGGGTTAAATACAGCAAAATCAGCCTGATGAATTAGCACAGTCTCTACTCTTTGTGGTCTGCCCTCGCCTTCTTTTGCATGGCAGGCTACTATATTGACAATCTCTTCTGGCAATCCGGCCTGAGCTACTATAATAGCACCAGATATAGGATGCCGTGCACATTTACCACTGTAACTTTTCCGATAACCTTGTTCTGTTTTTTCAATCTCAACCAATTTTCCAACATCGTGTAACAGTCCACCTGCGATGAGCCAATCAAAATTGATTTCAAATGGCATCTCTTTATAATTTTCCTTCATTGAGTTTGCAAGCCCCAACGCGCCTTCCGTGACAGTGATTGTATGTTCAATTAAATTTATACCTTTTGTATCTGTCAATAAGGTAAAAGGAATCTTTTCTAACTCATCAGTTTTCCAACCTCCTTTTTTAGCTGTATTTACCCAGATTTCAACAACTTTTGCTCGCAAATTAGGGTCCTTAATTTTTTCCAGTTGCCGCCTGAATAATTCTTCTATTTTCTCTCTCATTTATACCTCCGTCTCTTTTGTATTATATTATTATATTACTTACTAAAAGTCAAGTCTTTTTTAATGCCACTTAAAAATAATTTGACAAAAATTTAGTTATTAAGTTATTTGGTTATGAAAAAAAAGATTTGAGAATTTGAGGGAGGCAAGATGAAAAGTGAAGAAATAAAAGCAACGGATTTAAATCCACAGCAATTTATAGCCAAGAAGATTGTCCAAATCTCTGGTGCTGTGGGAGATGAAAAAGCTATCAATGCCTTATCAGGCGGTGTTGATTCATCTACTGTAACTATGCTGGCACATCGTGCCCTGGGTGATAAACTCCTCACTTATTTTATTGACCACGGTTTGATGAGACAGGATGAACCCCAGCAAATTTCCTCTTTATTCAGAGAATTTGGTGTTAATGTAGAAATCATAGACGCTAAAGACAAATTCTTTAATGCATTAAAAGGCATAACAGACCCTGAAGCCAAAAGAGAAGCCATTGTCCAAACATTTTATAAGGATGTTTTTGGCAGACTCGTAAGAGAAAGCGGTGCAAAACACCTCCTGCAGGGAACTATCCTGACCGATGTAGATGAAACCCTTGCAGGCATAAAAAGACAGCATAATGTCTTTGAGCAATTAGGTATTGACCCTGAACAATCTTTTGGCTATAAAATTATTGAACCTTTAATCCAGCTTCGCAAAGATGGTGTCCGAAAAGTGGCAGTTGCACTGGGCTTGCCAGAAAGTATATATAACAGAATGCCTTTTTTAGGTCCTGCTCTGGCTGGTAGAGTTATAGGAGAAGTAACTCCAGAAAGAATAAAAACAGTAAGACAGGCAACTATTATTACCGAGCAAGAGTTGGCAAATACTCCTGCCTTCCAGTATATGGCAATTTTACACGCGGATAAAGTTACAGGAATGCGTGCCTGTCTGCCGACAGGCAAGAATGGAAACCTGACTGCCGTCAGGCAAGTAAGGGACTACGGTTCACAAATAGAAATCAGATGTTGGGAAAGCATTGATGCGAGAACAGCAACACCCACAAGGTTACATTGGAAAATTCTGGACAGACTGGCAAAGAGAATAACAACAGAAGTTTCGGGCATTGTATCAGTAACTTATAATATAACCCCAAAGCCACCATCTACTATGGAAGCGGTTTAAGTAGCCCCGAGGTTGACAATAAAATTTAATAAAGGTTGACAATTAGTTGACAATATGAAAATTCAGGACCTCTTAAAATATGGCATAGAACCTACTATTATATCTGCATGGGAAAATGCAGGAATGAAATACCTCCTGCCCGTGCAGAGAGATGCTATACGCCGATATGGCCTCTTTGACGGTAAAAGCCTTATCGTCTCTGCACCTACAACATCCGGTAAAACCTTTATCGGTGAAATGGCAGCTGCCTTCTGTGCCTCAAGAAAACAAAAGGTTATTTATTTAGTCCCACTTAAATCCGTTGCAGAAGAAAAATTCAGAGACTTCTCCTCTAAATATAAAGATAAGACTAAAATAGTTATATCCACAAGAGATAGAAGAGAATACGACGAACAGATAGAAACCGGTGATTATAATATCGCTATCCTTATCTATGAAAAATTGGAACACTTCATTGTCTCTAATCCAAATATCGTCTCACAGGTAAGCCTTATAATCATTGACGAAATACAGTCTATCTCTGATGAACAACGAGGTGCAAAACTTGAACTCCTGCTCACAAAACTTAAACTATTAGATACAAACTTCCAACTATTAGGTCTTTCAGCAGTCCTTAAAGGCTCTGAAATAATCCCTGAATGGCTTACAGCAAAATTCCTCCAGATTACTGAAAGACCTGTTGAACTCAGACAGGGGATTATTTATAATGGACTATTCTCCTATGAAACCTATAATCAAGGCACAGAAGGCACCGAGCCTGCTTTTGAAACAACACACCACGCATCTGATAGAGAACTCTTTATCAAAAATATAATATTTTTTACGGGAGAAGAAAAAGATGCCTCCCAGACACTATGCTTTGTCAAGGACAAAAACTCTACTCAAAGATTTGCCTTTGAGATTGCAGAACAGGTGAATTTTAAGCCTGCGGATGATGCTATCTCCAAACTCTCTACACTTGAAGACTCTTTATCCCGACGCAAACTCACCCAGTGCCTGAAAAAGGGAGTAGGGTTTCATAATGCAGACCTTACTCTTGATGAAAGGACCGTCATTGAATCCGCTTTCAAACATGGGCAAATCAAGATTCTCATCTCTACTACTACACTATCAATGGGTATAAATCTCCCTGCAAAGAATGTCTTTATTGAACCCGAGAAATGGGTATCAGGAAAAGGCGTGAAACCCTGCACAGTGCCAATTACAAAGAGTGAATTTGAGAACTGAACAGGACTGTGAAAACATCTTCCTTAATTCTTATGCGGCTTATTCTTATTGGAAAGACGACGCTCAAAGACAAAACCTGAAAGCAGAAATATCAGATGCAATTCAAAAATGCCTGAATTATAATCTTATAAGGTATCGGGACAAGAATGTCCCTCCTGCAGAATGTAGGAGGGGTTTTCTAACCCCGACAGAATCGGGTTTTCTAACCCCGACCCAACTGGGCAAGGTAATTGCCATAAAAGGTCTTTCTGTTCAATCTACCTCTGAGATTATCTCCTGGGCAAAAGACCTGGGTAGGAGAAAACCTGAAGATATAGAAATCTTATATCTCGCTTGCTCTATAAAAGATGCGGCAGATTTCTATATTAATATGTCAACTTATGAATACAAAAATATCCCATACCAGAAGATGTTAGAAGATGTAGGGCAAGGCTTTAGCCTTGCTCCGATAAATCGGAGCCCTACATATGAAGACATTAAAATTATGAAAAAGGCTATTATTTTAAACCACTGGATATCCTGTGAGAGCACAATTGGAATTGAAAATACCTATAATATACACTTTCAGGGTCTATAAATAGTCTCGCACAGGGCATATCCTGGGTGTGTGATGCAATCTCCTGTATATTAGAGGCGCTGAAATTTTCTCCATCCATTACCAAGGACATTTTCTCTATTGCAGACAGGCTCAATTTTGGTGTTGACCAGCAGGGATTAGCATTTACCCGATTAGACATCAAAGGTCTTAACAGAGTGCACATAAGGCGTCTTCTTGAGAATGGCTTTACGACACCAGACTCTCTAAATAAGATTTCAACTGAAGCACTTGGAGGCATAATAAAGAACAAAGAGATTGCAAAACTGCTCAAGGAGAAGGTTGATGGTGGTGGCACAGGCTTCCAGCCTGTGGAGAATTTGACAGGCAAAATGCCTGTCCCACCATCAGAGACTGAGGTCACCCTCCATTTCACTGCCAAAATCAAGGGCAAGCGAACCTCTATCTTACTTAATGACAAAGAGCTCTTTCTCCCCCCTGCGCTTTTCGTAATGTTATTTATCCTTGCCATAAAAGCCAAAAAGGGTAAAGATGTCTGGGTGCATCATTTAAGTATTAAATCAATGAACGCTAGAACTGCCGGGGCAAGGCTCAAAAAGGTTTCTGGGTTAGGGGCGCTTATTCAGAACAATGGGCACGGCTCTTTCAGGCTTGCAATCCCACCGAACAACATCGGTTTTAATTTAAAAGAACTGAAGAATCACTGGGATACCAGAATCACCTCACTAATTCCAGAACTTCTTTCTTTATAAAACGTTATCTATTGAGTTAAGGGGCAGGTGTTTCAGGGTTCCATTTTTCTGGAAAGAGCCCAGAATTCTCTCATTCAACGACTGGAAGAAACTTGTTAAAGGGGGTCTTGCAGGCAAGATGGTCTATATCTGCAAAAATCCCAAAGCGGATTACAGGGATATTATTAAAAAGATTGACAGGAAACGAGAGGGATGACTCTGGCAAAAAGGTAAAGAGTGGCATCTATTTTTGTAGAAAACTGTAGAAAAGTTATGAAAATTTACAATTGACTAATTATCTCATAGTTATTATTTAATAGTTGATGGATAAGAATAAGAACCACTTGAACCCTCACATAACTTTCTTCTAAATTTTCATAAAAAAACAGACTCAAATATCAAGAAGAAAAAAGATATTTTTAATTTTTTATTGACAAAATATAAAATATGGTTCATAGTTCATAGATAAAATAACCAATAACAATGAACTAATAACCAAGAACTAAATTATGCCAGTCCCAAAAAGCAGACATTCAAAATCCAGATCAAGGAAGCGCAGGGCAAATTGGAAAGTTGTTCCAAAGACATTTATTCCCTGTCCGAATTGCCATACACTTATTCCACCGCATACGGTCTGTCCTAACTGTGCACACTATAAAGGGAAAGAAGTAGTGTATTAGAGTATTCTTGTCATTCTGAGGGAGCAAAGCGACCGAAGAATCTATTCATATGAGATTCTTCGCCTTCG
>JAUWAR010000011.1 GCA_030601965.1 bacterium
AATCTCTCTAAATCTCTGACCTTTTTCTCAAGCTCTTTGCTGTACTTCTCCGCCTCATCAGCCCTCGCATTCTCCACAGCTGCTGTTTTTTCCTTTTCCTGCAAATGCTTGAGTTCGGTGATGTCTTCGTGCATTACGACAACATTAGTTACCTTGTTGGTTGCATCAAAAATCGGGAATAACCTACTTTTCGCAACTGTCTTTTTGCTTTCATAAGGTGAAATAAACTCTATTTCTGGTGTTTCAACTATTTTCCCGCTCAAAGCTTCTTTCATGTACTTGACCACGCCCTGTCGCACATTCACAGGTTCTGTCAGGGCATTCATCCCCAGCACCATCTCTTTTTTTGGGATAGCGTAAGCTTTCAGAAATGCTTTATTAACCATCACACAAATCCCCCCTGAGTCTATCACGAAAGTTGGAAGCGGTGATTGCTCGATAAGGCTCTCCAAAAACCGACTTTTAGTTTTGATTTCCTCTTCCGCTTTCTTGAGTTCGGTGATGTCCCTGATTAATGTTATAATGTTCTTGAGATTACCTTTAGCATCTTTAATTGTCGAGGAAGTGACACTTATTGGTACCTCCCTGCCATCTTTCGTTAAAACTATGGTCTCCACGGGCTTCCTAACAATGCCTGTTTTAATTACCTCTCCTATGGTCTTCAAGATAAACTCTATATCCTCAGGTTTGACGAAAGTCTCGGACATGTCATCCACGCTTTTCCCAATTACTTCTTCTGGTTTCCAGCCAAACATTTTTGTGTATGCCGGGTTAACGGTGACTATCCTACCATCCAGGTCGAGTACGTTCAACGCATCTGGTATCGCATCAATTAATTTTGCCTTCTCCCTGTCTGTTGCTGCTTTCGCACGCTCCCTCTCTGCCTGCTTGAGCTCGGTGATGTCCCTTAAAACAATAATAGTCTGTTCGGGTTCACCATTTTCATCTCTTAGGAGAGTTCCATTCACGCTAATTGGAAATTCCTCTCCGCCTTTAGTAACACCAGTAAACTCAACATTTTTTATAACACCTCTTATGATAGTTTCTTGTAGTGTTTCTATTGCCTTTTGTATTTCTTCTTTTGCAATAAAAGAATAAATGGGGTTTCCGATCACTTCCTCTATTTTGTAACCAAATCTTTTTAACACTGCCTTATTTGCTTGCAATGCTTGAAGCTCCATATCGGTAATAACAACACCATCAATCATTCCCTCAATAATTTCTGCTGCTGCAAATTTCTTCTCTCCCGGAGACTTGAGTTTGATTCCTTTCATCTCTTTTTCTTTATTCCCCGCCATTGGCGGGACTCCCTTTGGTCGTTTTTTTTTCTTAAACATTTTTATTCCTCCTCTACTTTTTCCTTAGAGGCTATTTCCTTACCTATCTTTGGCATGACACTCAATGGGGTGGCAATTTTTCCAATCTCAGCCCAGGTGCCTTTAGTCATTTTCATTTTACCGGTAGCCATGAGGATCATACCGTAGGCCTTGCCGGTCATTAAATCGAAGAAGTCCTTCTTTGAAATCTCAAACTGAAAGTCTGGGTTCTCTACCCCTCCTTCCAAAAAATTAAGTTCTCCCTTATCAATCAAGATGGTGAGAGGTTGCTCCTCATCATTTTTGAGAATCATTGTAATCGTAACAACCGTATCTTTAATCTTCTCCTTTAATTCCTTATCCTGGTTAGCGAGTTCCACTGCTTTTTTAGTCAATTCAACAATATCCATTGTTTATATAACACGAATATGCATGAATTATCTGTGCCCATCTATGTGAATCAGTGTGCTTCCGCTATTTGTTTGACCTTCTAAAAAGCGTTAGATTATTTTACCTCGTGAATTCAAAATGTCAAGAAAAAAAGGGGGAATGTTGGGTAAGAAAAGGGTATCTTTTATCTGTGTCTTTCTCTGGTTATTTTTCTTGACATCTTGACAAATTTAGAATAAGTTAAATAAAGTGATTTGTGCTATCCATCAACCACAGTATTTACCCTGGATTGGATATTTTGATAAGATGCAAAGGAGCGATGTATTTGTTCTTTTAGATGATGTGCAATATAAAAAAAACGAGTGGCAAAATAGGAATAAAATTAAGACACCCCAGGGGTGGCAATGGCTTACAGTGCCTGTGCATTATACTTTTGGAGAAAAGATTAATGAAGTCTTAATTAATAATGCTACTAATTGGGGTAAAAAGCATTGGCATGCTTTAGTTGTTAATTATAGTGGAACTACTTATTTTAAAGATTACAAAGATTTTTTTGAAGAGGTTTATAACAAGCAATGGAAGTATTTATGGGAGCTTAATATTTATTTAATCAAGGAATTATCTGCATTTTTAGGAATAGAAACGAGGTTAATAAAATCCTCGGAATTACAGGTAGAGGGAGAAAAAACTGAGAGGTTAGTTCGTATTTGTAAGAAATTAAAAGCCGACACCTACCTTTCGGGTAATGGTGCAAGGGAGTATTTAGACTTGAATTTATTTAAGAGAGAAAAGGTAAAAGTGATTTTTCAAGATTTTGAGCATCCTGTTTATCCTCAGATGAGATGGAGAAAGAATGAAGAACACAGGCAAGATGCCTGTGCCACCGATGATGATTTCCAGCCAAATATGTCAGTAGTAGATTTGCTTTTTAATTGTGGTAAAAAATGTACGAAGAATATTGGGGTTTAAAAGAGAAACCTTTTGAGAATACACCTGACCCTCGCTTCCTATATCGGTCGCCTCAGCATGAGGAGGCTTTATCCCGACTTATCTATTTAGTGAGAGAAGGAAAAGGGGCAGGTATGCTAACGGGTGTGTTTGGTTGCGGAAAAACGGTTCTTGGAAGGGCACTTTGCAAAGAACTGGAAAAAGATGTCTATAAAGTTGGTTTTGTTAATAACCCTCGTTTAGGAGATGTGGATTTATTAAGAATGATTACTTACCAATTAGGGAGCGTTGAATTACCTGATAGAAAGACAGATATTTTAATTAGTTTGGAAAAACTTTTAACTAACAATATTAAAGATGGTAAAAAGACAGTGATTGTTATAGATGAGGCTCATATAATTGAAGATAAAAATGTTTTTGAAGAAATAAGATTATTATTAAATTTTCAACTGGAGGACAAATTTTTACTAACTCTCATTTTATTAGGACAGCCTGAGTTAAACAAGAAGATTGAAGAGAACAAACAATTGGCTCAGCGTATTGCTATGCGCTATCATTTAGAGGGGCTAAATCAGGAGGAAACAGCCAACTATATAAAACATCGTTTAGAGATAGCCGGAGGTGAGTATGGGATTTTTGTACCACCAGCAGCAGGGTTAATTTTTGAAAGGACAGGTGGTATTCCTCGGCGGATAAATCAAGTTTGCGATATGTGTTTATTTACGGGGTTTGCCAAGAAAGTTAAAATTATAGACGAAGAAATAGTTAAAGAAGCAATAAGTAGTTTGTAAGTGAGGGGGCAGGATGAATATTTTAGCCGTAGGTGCTCATCCAGATGATATAGAATATGGGTGTGGTGGGACACTTCTTAAATATAAAAAGAAAGGACATAAGATACATCTTTTTGTACTAACAGGTGGTGAACAAAGTGGAAGCGAGATTATACGAAAAAAGGAACAAAAGCGTGCAGCGGAATTATTAGGAACACCGGAGGTTATATGGGGTGGCTTTAAGGACACTGAGCTATCTATGGGGAGAGAGTTACTCTCAAGAATGGATTCGGTAATTGCAGAGGTAAAACCGGATGAAATTTATGTAAACTATCCAAATGATGCTCATCAGGACCATCGTGTATGTGCCGAGTGCACTATTACTGCTTGTCGGTATCAGAAGAGAGTGCTCCTTTACGAAGATTACACAACTCGCAATTTTGAACCTAATATATTTGTTGACATTAAAGATGTTCTCAGTGAAAAAGTAAAACTTCTTGCACAACATCATTCACAGGTAAGTAAAGTGTATCCAACTGGGCTTGACATGCTTGAAAGCGTAAGGTCTATTGCCAGTTTCAGGGGGTTTCAGGGAAAAGTGAAATATGCTGAAGGATTTGTGGCTTTAAGATATATGCTTGAGATATGATTCCTCATTCAAAACTCACCTTTGATGAGACTGATTACAAAGCAGTAATGGAGGTGATGCGTTCTGGATATATTAGTCAGGGAGAGAAGGTAAAAGAATTTGAGAAAAAACTTGCTTCATATATTGGGGTGAAAGGTGGAGTTGCAGCATCTTCTGGGACATCTGCCCTACATCTTGCTTTAATCGCTTTAGGCATCAAAGAGGGAGATGAAGTGATACTACCGACTTATGTTTGCACTGCGCCCCTTAATGCAATATATTATACAGGGGCAAAACCTGTAATTGTCGATATAACGGGAGATGATTTCAACCTGTCAATTCGAGAGATAAAGAAGAAACTAACGGATAGAACTAAAGCAATTATAGTTGTTCATATGTTTGGACATCCAGCAGATATGGATGAAATCGTGAATATAGGGGTTCCGGTAATTGAGGATTGTGCTCATTCTATTGGAGCGGGGTATAAGAAAACAGAGTATCAGAGTATCAGAGCATCAGAGTATCAGAAGGTTGGGAGTTTTGGGGCTCTTTCTATATTTTCTTTTTATGTAACAAAAATGCTTGCCTCAGGAGAAGGGGGAATGGTTCTCTCTAATGATGAAAAATTGCTCTCAAAGATAAATGACCTCAGAGACTATGACAAGAAAGATGATTTCAAGGTGCGGTTTAATTATAAAATGACAGATATAGAAGCGGCTCTTGGGCTTAATCAACTCAAGAAGCTTCCAGTATTTATCAAGAGAAGGAGAGAGATAGCGAGAAAATATGATAAAGCTTTCTCTGGTAGTTTCAATACGCCGTCTAATTTAAGAGAGAGTGTGTTCTATAGATATGTAATGAGACTGAAGGGAGATGTAGAAATATACATAAATGAGTTAACGAACCGTGGGGTTGAATGCAAGAAGCCTGTATATAAGCCACTTCACAGGTATTTTGGACTCCTGGATTTTCCAGTTGCCGAGAGGATTTATAAATCTGCAATTTCTATCCCTATATATCCGGCACTTACAGATGGAGAAGTAAATTTTATTATAGAAACAATTACTACCGTGTGCTGATGAGAAAATGGTTTAAGACCCTATTGCCTATTGTTCTTATACCTGTTTTAATTCTTCTGAGAATAAGAGGAAATCCTCAAGGATTTCATATCCAGTGTATCACTCTACTTGTTCTTTCTCTATTCCTTGTCACCCTTTTCACCCCCTTAGCCAAAAGGATTGCTATTAGATTAAAGATACTCGATTATCCAGATGAAAGAAAAGTTCATACCACTCCAATGCCTGCTCTCGGTGGTATAGCGATTGCAACGTCTTTTTGCCTTGTCATCCTTATAAATTTTCGCTTCTCCATCGAGATGAAAGGAATTATTGTGGGAGGGGTTCTACTGCTCCTAACAGGATTTGTAGATGATATAAAGCCTCTTCCTGTGTTTTTGAAACTTTTTATTCAGATTATAGCATGTGTTATCCTTGCAAAATGTGGGGTGATGGTCTCATTTCTTCCAGATACAGTCTTGGGAAAAGTGGGAGAATTTTTTATTACCTTTATCTGGGTTATATGGGTCATAAATGCAGTCAACTTCTTTGATGGGCTTGATGGACTTGCAAGTGGGCTTGTGGCGATTGCATCTTTCTTTTTTCTAATCGTTGGGATTCAAACTCATCAAGTGTACTTTAGCTATCTTGCAGCCAGTCTTATTGGTGCTTGTATTGGATTCCTTGTCTACAATTTTCACCCAGCAAATATATTTCTTGGAGATGCAGGCTCGGGCTTCTTAGGATTTACTCTGGGCGCATTAGCAGTTATGGGAGGGTGGTCCGAAAGGGGCCCTGCTGTTGCTCTTTCTGTCCCATTACTTATTCTTGGAGTACTTGCATTTGACATGCTATACATAATTGTATCACGGATAATGAAGGGCGAGACAAGAACTGTAAAGAAAATTTTTGAATATGTAGGGAAGGACCATCTTCACCATCGTCTTATGGATATTGGATTTACACACCGTCAGACTGTAGTATTCATTTATCTCTTGAGCGTCTCCATGGGGCTTGGGGCTGTAGTTCTCAGAACAAGTATCTCTCCATCAAATGTTTCCTTTCTCCTAACTCAGGCGGTTATCATATTTCTAACTTTGAGTCTCCTGATGCGTGTAAAAAGATGATACTCTTTTCTCTTGTATTATTGCTCACTGGGGGATATCAAAATGTGCCAGGTATTATTGATGTCGCCACAGAGGTAAGTAATGGTATTTACTCCATAAAAAAGATAGCAGAACTTGCCAGAACTCGGGGTATAAAAGTTGTTATTTATGCAGACCATTTTCTTGAAAGGATAGAATATGGTATCCCACCTTTTAGGAATATAATAAAGAAAACTATAAAGATGAGATGTATAAAAGAATACGGGATAGAAAAATATATAAGTGAGATAGATAGAGTGAATAGACTTTTCCCTGATATGCTACTTATCCCGGGATGCGAAGTTCGTCCAATACATTACTGGACTGGAAGTGCTATAAAGAAAAGCCTTGTACTCCATAATATGCAGAAGAAATTTCTCATAATTGGACTTGGAGCTGAGGAGCTCGGGAAGTTACCTATTATTGGGAATGTAAGACTCTCATATGACCAGTATCATGGAGACCCTGGATATACTCCCTATCAGGATGTTATTGATTATACAATAGATAATAATGGTGTTATCTTCTGGACTCTCCCTGAAGCTGGTGCAGAGGAAAAAAGAGGGGGAATAGTGATTAAAATGCCCCCTCATCCGGAGAGTCTTCTTAAAACTCACGGATATACTGGATTTGGCATAATATATGAGGGAATGAAAAAGATAGGTATTCCAGGAGGAATATGGGATGCGATTCTAAAAGAATATATGGAAGGGCAAAGGGAAAAGCCAATCTGGGCTATGGGAGAAATTGATTACCATTATGAGGGAGATGCAGGGAGGAAAAGGATAGAAACGGTTCAAACAGTATTTTTGGTCAAAAAGTTTGACAAGGAGTCAGTAATAAATGCTATGAGGAAAGGCAGAATGTACGCTATGAATAGAACAAGAGAACATGCTCTCTCACTTGATGAATTTAGTATAAATGGAAAAGCATGTATGGGAGATGAAATAAAAATTTCAAGTACGCCAGTGTTGAGATTCAGGCTTTCTTCTGGTTTAGATTCAATAAAAGTAACAGTAAAAATAATAAGGTCTGGAGAAGTAGTAAGAGTATTCAACCTTATTACTCCTGTGGAGGTTCAGTTTAAGGATGAATATTTTAAGCCGGGTAAATGGGCATATTATCGACTTGCGATAAGAGGAGAGGGTTGTAGGGTATTTACTAATCCGATTTTTGTGAGATTTCCTCTACGCTGAAATTAAAATCATTCAAGTCCAATAAACTCTCTAAGTGTAACCTCTGATATTGGTAGATGCAGTATCTGTTTAAAGCTCTTCCCATAAGAAGAGTTGCTTTTCTTCTTTTCTTTCAAGATCTAATCCTTTTTCTTGCGGTATGAACTTCCCATCTATAGTGGTGAAATTCCGAGCCTTCTTTACTACTGCACCAAGTCTCTTTAAATCCTCAAATGTCTTTATCTTATTGTGAGGTCTTACCTCTACTATTCTCTGTGCAGAAATTTTCCCTATTCCAGGAACACGCAGAAGTTGCTCAAAATCTGCTTCATTTACCTCTACAGGAAATCTTTCTTCATTTTTCTCTGCCCATGCCAGTTTGGGGTCTTTATCCTGAGGAAGATTTCCCTCACTGTCATAAGGTAACTCCTCCGGTGTGAAATTATATTTACGAATTAAAAAATCTGCTTGATATAACCTCATCTCTCTTCCTGGTGGACAAGGAGAACTACTTTCAAGGGGTGTCTCCTTCACAGGGATAAAACCACTATAATAAACACGAGCCAACCCCATCTCTTTGTATAATTTTGCTGATTCTAAAATTATGTCTCTGTCTTTCTCACCTTCTGATGCCCCTACTATAAGTTGTGTCGTTATTCCTTGCTTCGGAGACTTCTTCTCTATAGATGATAAAACTTTTAAACCTCTATAAAGTTCCTCAAAATTTTTATCTTTACTAATCCCGCAAAGATATTTTTCGTTTGATGCTTCAAGATTAAGGGAGATTCTGTCGCTTAGTTTGTGAACCTCTCGAATTAGATTAGTCTCTACGCCCGGAAGAATTTTGCAATGGATATAACCCGTGTAATTATATTTCTCCCTTAAAATTTTAATTGTTTTTAACATCTCTTCCTGGCTTTTTGTCGGGCTATCTTTGATGCCAGATGATAGAAAAAGACCATCTGTAATTCCTTTATTAAACTGTTTCATAAAAAGATAGGAAAGTTCCTCAGGCTCAAAGGCAACTTCCGTAAAGTTTCTATCTCTACGATTCATACAATATAAACAATTGTTTTCACATATATTTGTTTGCAATATCTTAAACAATCTGGTTATTTTTGTCCCTTCACCCGCGGCAGGATAAATAAAGAAATATCTTGTAGACCTTTTCTTTTCAAGATAAGCAGGATATCCACACACATCAAATCTTGCATTCTCGCCAAGCATTCTAAGTTTAATTGTAGAATTCATAGAATTCTTATTTCATAAAAAGACACATCTGTCAAGAAAAATTAGTACTCATACCTATGCTTTCCAATATTCAATAAAAGTCCTACCATTGCAAGGGATATCACCATAGAGGAACCTCCATAACTTATAAAGGGAAGTGGTATTCCAACAACTGGCAACATGCCCATTGTCATACCAATGTTCACCAATACCTGGAACCCCAAAATAGCGATTATCCCAAAGCCAAGATAAGAGTGAAAACTATTTCTTGAGCCTGCTGATATTCTTATTGCACGAAAAAGGAACAAAAAGAATAAAAACAATATAAATATAGAGATAAAAAAACCCATTTCTTCTGCAAGAACACTGAAAATAAAGTCTGTATAGCCCTGTGGAAGAAAGGCAAATTCTGTCTGTGTTCCAGATAAAAAGCCCTTGCCAAATAATCCCCCTGAACCAATTGCAATTCGGGATTGCAAGATTTGCCAACCCGCCCCGGCAGGGTCATGTCCGGGAACAAGAAAGCCAATAATTCGTGCCCGCTGATACTCTCTCAAACTTCCCCAAATTACTGGATTTAAGACTCCAAATATAACATTGACTGAAAATATAGAGATGGACTCCTCTAATGGCAGCTTCATAAAATATAAGGCAAAAGAGAGTATGGACAGAAATCCAATGAGCATAAACCACCTTGTCCCTGCTATAAGAGCAATCAGGGGAGTCAAAAGAAGTATAATATACTCAATTTTTATGCCTTTTATAAATAACATACCAATGAAGATAGCAGGCAAAACAAGTGAAGAGCCGATATCGGGCTCAACTAAAATGAGAATAAAAGGAATAATTATGAGTATAAGAGGCAAACCAAGAGAAAATATAGACTCAAATTTTATCCTTCTATTAGAAAATATTGATGCAAGAGCCATAACACAGGCAAGTTTTGCCAGTTCTGATGGTTGGAACTGGAGGAATCCAAAATCAAACCATCTTTTTACTCCCCTTACTTTTACTCCAAAAATAAGGACAAGCACAAGAAGCAGTAAACAAATTGCATAAAAAGGATATGAAAAACTACTCCAGAACTTGCAGGGAATTAAGAAAAAAATGACGCCTACTATAACGGCAATTAGAACCCATATCAACTGCTTTTTGAATAAAAAGAGATTTATAGAGTGGGTAGCACTATATACTGTGGCAAGACCTAAAACGACAAGCAGAAAAACAGATAAAAAGATACCATAATCAAAGTCTTGAAAAGATTTCCTGAACTCAATCATATGACAAGAATCCTACTCATAATATTTCTTTCCCTCAAGTCCTTCTGGCATATAATTCTGTTTGACCCCTTTATGATTATGTGGATATTTATAACCTTTGCCATAACCAAGTTCAGACATAAGAGAGGTGGGGGCATTTCTTATGTGTAAAGGCACAGGCAAAGAACCCTTTTCTTTTACATCTTTAAGTGCTTTTTTATAAGAAACAAGAACAGCATTGCTTTTTGGAGCAGACGCAAGGTATATTGCAGTCTGGGCAAGAGATAGAAATCCTTCTGGCATTCCAACAAAATGCACAGCCTCTTTGCAGGAAGTTGCCAGACAAAGTCCCTGCGGGTCTGCATTTCCTATATCCTCAGATGCAAAGATTATCATTCTTCTTGCTATAAAAAGCGGGTCTTCACCTGCCTCAATCATCCTTGCAAGCCAGTATAGACTGGCATCAACATCGCTTCCCCTGAGACTTTTGGTAAACGCAGAAATAAGATTATAATGCTCTTCACCTTTTTTGTCATATAATAGAGGTGCCCTTTTAATAGCCTCCTTTACTGTCTCAAGAACTATTTCCCTTTTCCCATTAGAAGGTTTTGTAGTCATGCACGCAAATTCAAGAATATTTAAGGCAACCCTTGCATCACCATCTGATACTCCTGCAATATACTCTTTAGTCTCCTCTGATATTAAAGGATTGAAATCAGCAAGCCCTTCTGGAGAAGTTAGTGCCTTATTTAAGATACCAAGTATCTCTTTAGCATTAAGTCTATTTAAGGTATAGACTATTGTTCTTGAAAGCAGAGGACCTATTATTTCAAATGATGGGTTCTCTGTTGTTGCACCTATGAGTATTATGGTTCCATCTTCTACATAAGGAAGAAAGGCATCCTGTTGTGCCTTATTAAATCTATGAATCTCATCAACAAATAGAATTGTGGATTTATTATAGGCTTTGTTATATAATTTTGCCTGTTGTGCAACCTTTCGGACATCATTTATACCTGACAGAACAGCACTAAAACCAAGAAACTGAAATCCCGTTGTCTGGGCAATAATTCTTGCAAGTGTTGTCTTACCTGTGCCAGGAGGTCCCCAGAAAATCATTGAAGGAATAGTATTTGTCTCTAATGCCTTTCTGATGGGACCATTTTTACCAAGCAGATGTTCCTGCCCAACAAAATCTTTAAGGGTTTTAGGTCTTATCCTATCAGCAAGAGGTATCTTATTCATAAACCCTGAACTATTTAAAATAGGCTCTTATAAAAAAAGCAATTTGTCAAGCCTTTTTTCTTGACAAACACCTATCTTAAAAATATAAGAATCCTAAAGATGATAATTGATGGAAAAGCCATTGCTTCTGATATAGAAAAAGAACTTATCTCTAAAACCCAGGAGTTAAATTCAAGTATCGGTATTGTTAGTGGAGAAGATAAGGGAGCCCTTTCTTATTTAAAGAGTATTGAGAAAGTTGCAGAACGAGTTGGGATTAAAGTAGAGAAGAAAATATTAAATAAAGATAACACAACAGAAGATGCCATAGAATCTCTTTTGAGTCTTGATACTGATGGAATTTTAGTCCTACGACCACTTCCAGAAACTATTGATGAAAGAAAGCTAATAGAGTCTATTCCTGTAAATAAGGATATAGATTGTCTGCATCCAGAAAATCTCGGTAGGCTCTTTCTTGGAAAGACTTTATTTTATCCTTGTACTCCTCTTGCAGTTATTGAAATCTTAAAAAGAACTGGTGTTGAAATAAAAGGCAAAGATGTAGTGATAATAGGAAGAAGTAATATAGTGGGTAAGCCCCTTTGTTGTATGTTGCTTGAAAAGGGCATAGACGCTACTGTAACAGTCTGTCATACAAAGACAAAAGACTTGTCTGGTCATGCAAGGCGTGCAGATATATTAATAGCTGCCTGTGGAAAACCAAAATTTATTACCTCTTCAATGGTAAAAAATGGAGCAATTGTAATAGATGTTGGGATAAATGTAGTAGATGGAAAAATTGTAGGTGATGTAGATTTTGAGGATGTAAAAAATGTTGCATCAATGATAACGCCTGTTCCAAACGGGGTTGGACCTGTAACTACGAGGATGCTTTTATTAAATGTGATAAAGGCAGTTGATGGTAGGGGTCGCATTTATGCGACCCACAAAGACAATTGGGTTTGATAAATCAAACCCCTACAAATTGTTTTTTAAGGAGGATAAAAATGGATTATGATATAAAAGATAGAAATCTTAAATCTCTTGGTAAGAAACGAATAGAATGGGCAGACCAACATATGAAGGTGCTCGCAGATATTCGTAAAAGATTTGAAAAAGAAAAACCATTAAAGGGAAAAAGGATTGGTGCCTGCCTTCATGTAACTGTAGAAACCGCCAATCTTATGCGCACACTCGTGGCAGGTGGGGGAGAGGTGAGACTTTGCGCCTCAAATCCCCTTTCTACTCAGGATGATGTATCTGCATCTCTGGTTGAAGATTATAATATCCCTGTCTTTGCTATAAAAGGAGAAGACAATGAGACCTATTATAAACATATAAATAGCGTCCTTGATATGGAGCCCCATATAACTATGGATGATGGGGCGGACCTTATTTCCACGCTTCACTCAAAACGAGAAAGTCTCGTGAAGAACATCTTAGCTGGAACAGAAGAGACCACTACAGGGGTTGTAAGACTCAGGGCAATGGCACAAAAAGGTGTTTTGAAATATCCTGTAATCGCAGTGAATGATTCAGAAACAAAATATCTTTTTGATAATAGATATGGAACGGGCCAGTCAACCCTGGATGGGATTTTAAGGGCAACTAATACCTTACTTGCAGGAAAAACCTTTGTAGTATGTGGCTATGGATGGTGTGGAAGGGGAATTGCAATCCGAGCAAGAGGTATGGGTGCAAATCTAATAATTACAGAAGTCAATCCTGTAAAGGCAATTGAGGCAGTAATGGATGGATTTAGAGTAATGAAAGGCGTTGATGCGGCAAAAATAGCAGACATAATGGTTACGGCAACTGGTGATATAAATGTGATAGATACACCTCATTTTGAGGTTATGAAAGATGGAGCACTTATAGCAAACTCAGGGCACTTTGATGTAGAGATAAATAAAAAAGCTTTAAAGTCCCTTGCTATTAAAATAAAAGAACTCAGACCCTTTGTTGAGATGTATCAGTTGAAAAATGGTAAAAAGGTTTATCTCCTCGCTGAAGGGAGGCTTGTGAACTTATCAGCCGCAGAAGGTCATCCACCAGAGGTAATGGATATGAGCTTTGCAAATCAATCACTTGCAGCAGAGTATATCACAAATAACTTTAAGAAATTGGAGAGGAAGGTCTATAAATTGCCCGAGGATTTGGATTATGAAATAGCCCGGATGAAACTTGCCTCTATAAAAACTGAGATAGATACCCTTACAGAAGAACAGGAAAAGTATCTTAGTTCCTGGGAGATAGGAACATGATATTGGAGGAAGAATGGCACCTTTTAATCTATTCGGAGGGTTGGCGGGAAAAGACATAGGGATTGACCTGGGAACTGCCTCCACTCTTATATATGTGAAGGGAAAAGGTATAGTATTAAATGAACCTACTGTGGTAGCAATTGAGACGGAGACAGGTAAACCGATAGCTTGTGGTAAAGAGGCAAAAAAGATGTTAGGTAGAACACCAGAGTCAATAAGGGCTATAAGGCCCATGAAAGATGGCGTCATTGCAGATTTTGAAGTCGTGGAGGAAATGCTACGGGTTTTTATTCATCAGGTCCAGGCAAAAAGACTTTTTATGAGACCAAGGGTAATTGTAGCAGTGCCTTCTGGAGTTACAACAGTTGAGCGAAGGGCTGTTCGTGACTCTGTGGAGCATGCAGGTGCACGAGATGTATATCTTGTGACAGAACCGATTGCCGCGGCAATTGGTGTAGGGCTTCCAATTGAATCTGCAATGGGAAATATGGTAATAGATGTTGGAGGTGGGACCACCGAAATCGCTGTTGTTGCACTTTCAAATATAGTCACAAGTGTTTCTATCAGAGTAGCTGGAGATGAAATGGACGAAGCTATTGCTGATTATATAAAGAAAAAATATAACCTTCTTATAGGAGAGACAACATCTGAAAATATAAAAATATCTACAGGTTCTGCAATGCCACAGAAAAATGAGTCCGAGATGGAAGTTAAGGGTCTGGACCTGGTATCAGGACTCCCGCGACACATTAAAATAACCTCTGAGGAGATACGTGAGGCTCTGAATGAACCTCTGTCTTCAATCATAACTGCAGTAAAGCATGCCCTTGAAAAAACCCCTGCAGAACTTGCCTCTGATATTGTAGATAATGGTATTATTATGACGGGCGGAGGTTCTCTTCTTCAAGGACTATCAGAACTGGTTTCAAAGGAAACAGGTCTTAATGTAAAAAGCTTCGAGAATCCCATTGAATGTGTGGTCAGAGGAACAGGAAAGATACTGGACAGATTTGATAAGTATTATAAAGTCCTTATTCGGCATGAAAGGCAACATTAAGACATTCATTATCCTCTGTGTTTTTTCATTGGGACTTCTGATATTTGGTAAAACAGAGAAGGGAATGCTTTTCAAAATAAAAGTCGCTTCTGTGTTTGCTCCTCTCCAAAAATACGAGACTATCTTATATACACTCTCAAAAATTCGTAGAGAAAATAGGTTTCTTAATAAAAGAATTGCATATCTCAAACTTGAGAATCAAAGATTGGAACGGTTTGAAGATGAAAATCAAAGGTTGAAAAGACTCCTTGGATTGACACATAAGAAGAGATATAACTTAATCCTTGCTGAAGTAATAGGAAAATCTTCTACTCCGGGATTGACAAATGTCCTGATAGGAAGAGGAAGGGCTGATAGTATAGAAGTAGATATGCCTGTAGTTGGACAGCAAGGACTTTACGGAAAAGTTATTCAGGTCTCAGAGCACACATCTCGTGTTCAAACACTCTTTGATTTCAACTTTAGATTATCTGCTATGGATAGGCGGAGTGGGGTGCAGGGTATTGCAAGACCTGGTATTAGAGGAGGATATTTCTTTGACAATGTTCCATTACATTCAGATATACAAATAGGAGATATGGTGATTACTTCAGGACTTGGAGGCATCTTTCCAAAAGGACTGATAATTGGCAAGATAAAAAAAATAGAATTAGACAAGACCCTTCTTTTTTACCGTGCATACCTAAAATTGACATGTAATGTTAGTTCTATAGAGTATGTCTTCTGTGTCAAAGAAATAGAGCCTATAGCATTCAAAGATATAACGAGAGGCCCACCATTGTGTGAGATTTTGAATTGGAAAATCTATTATAAAGGAACGATAAAAAAGCCTTTATTTCAGCAAGAGGTATTACCTCAAATAGGAAAAGAAGATAGTCTGCCGGGGCAAGAAGCACTTGAGCTACCTGAACCGAAGGTCCCTGAATCCGAGGTCATTGAACCGGAAGTTCCTGAACCGAAGGTTTCCGAACCTGAAATTAAACTTAGACTTTAAATACTCGTCACAAAATCAAATTTAAATGAGACATCTTGTCATAATTGCAGTTATCTTCTGTCTTATCCAGGCAAGTGTAATATTCTCAATCCAGATTCAAGATATACTTCCCAATCTCATTATACTGATTCTCATATATACCGCTCTTTTTCACGGAGAAGTGGCAATGTTTTTTGGATTCTTTATGGGGCTATTTCAAGATTGTTACTCTGCCTCAACCCTTGGATGTAATACACTAATATATACGGCAACAGGTTATCTTCTGGGAAAAGGAACCAATTATCTTTACAAGGATAATATCTTGTTTCAAGCACTTATCATCTTCACAGTTTCTATTATTGTCTCTTTTTTCCTCCTGCTATTTGAAAGAGACTTGACTATATCTATTTTTTTCAGATATACACTGACGTCAAGTTTATATACAACTATTATTGGTATGCCAATATTTCTGCTCTTAAGAAAATTAGAAAGGCAATTAGCTTAGAGAGGTAGAGATGATTGATTCATATAAATTTGGAAGAATATCTGTAAATGGTAAGGTCTATAAAAAGGATATTATTATCTTTCCTAATTATGTAAAGCCTAATTGGTGGAGAAAGGAGGGTCATCATCTCTCTATTGAAGATATGGAAGATATAATTAAGCAAAAACCATGTCTTCTTATAATTGGAACAGGCACATACGGACGGATGTATGTCCCAAGAGATGTAAAAGAATACATAGAAGGACAGGGGATAGAACTAATAGTAGAACACACAGAACAGGCTGTAGCCTTATTTAACAGACGCTCAGAAGCGGAAAAAACAGTAGCCGCACTACATCTTACTTGTTAAAAAATTTGTGGGAGGCATCTCCTGATGTGGGAGGCATCTCCCGATGCCGATTATCAAGGTCAGGAGACCTTTCCCACAGTAATGGGAGGTATTATGAGAGGAAAAAGATTAAGTTATAGCATTGGATTTGTGTCTTTGCTTATATTACCTGCAATGGTCAAATGCGAGTTGTTTAAAGCCGGAATATGTGACGGTTTGGATGATGCATATCAAGCAGGCATTTCTTTTGTTCCTGATATTTCTTACATTAGAACAGGCTGCCACGATACCTATGGTTATTACTACTCTGGCTTCAGGTTTCAGGATGTAACTATAGAGAACGGGGTAACGATTGACTCTGCTTTTCTTAAAATGTACGGTGGTCCAGATACAGTAACTACTGTTACCTCAACGATTTATGGGCATAATGTAGCCGATTCAGATAGTTTTGCTTATAGTAATGACTCTTTACACGAGAGAGATTCAACAAGTGCCAAAGTTTTCTGGACATATGGTATTAAAGAAGGTGTTTGGAATAAGACCCCAGATATTGGCTCTATCATTTCGGAGATTATTAATCTTCCTGGATGGTCAAGTGGAAATGCCCTATCTATTATACTTCATACCACCGATACTCCTGATGAAGATAAAAGGGGTTATTGGCGCTCTTATGAATGGAGCCCGGATAGTGTTTGCACCTTGAGTGTTTATTGGACAGAGGCGTCGGTTATTGAAGAATTTACAAAAGAATTGACTCCAACTCGCACTACTATCAAGTGCTTACCCAACCCGTGTAATAGCAAACTGGATATTAAGATTGATGTGAACAAAACAGATAAATTCTCTATTGAGATTTACGACATTACAGGAAGATGCATCAAGACATTATTTCAGGAAAAATTATTGGAGCCAGGTCATTACAGGTGGAAATACGAGTGGAATAATCCTTCAGGCATCTATTACATCAAGCTAACAAGTCCGACTAACACCATTACCAGAAAGTTTGTTATTGTGAGGTAGGGTAGAGGCATTACCTCAAAATGGGGTAGTGCTGTTAAATCAGGTATTTACTTCCTAAAAACCGATAAAGCAGAAGTGAAAAAAGTTAATAAAGTTAAAATAGCGATTAAGGAAATTTTTTGTATTATACCTTGACATTATAATAAATTGTATTAGTATATTTAATAGAAAATAGGAGGAATTCATGGAAAGAACTTTAAATGTATCTGATGATGTTGTTCATTCTTTACAAAAACTATTTAAACAAAAACCACTTACTCTCGTGGAAGGAGAAAAGGTAAAAGGAATTGTCGTTGATGCTACTCGGTATCGCACTCTGGTAGGACTTCTTGAAGACATTGAAGACTTGAAAATAGCAGAGAAGGGAGAAGCAGAATATAGAGCAGGCAAAGGACATCCATTTACTCAATACGATGCAAAAAGAAGAACAAGAAACAAGTAACATCTATAGGTATGTATATGCAACATAGTCGTATATACTCCTGAAATAGAGTGATATCTGACAGTGTCGGATATAAATAAGTTATATGAAATTGCCCGCAATCAAAATAGGAAGGTGAAAAACGACAAACTTCATTGGTATTGATACAAATATGTGGTTGTCTATAATTATAGCTATCGAAACACTTGCATTAATAATTCTTACTGTGAAACTCCTGAAAAAAGAAAAAACTGAAGTAACCTCTGCATTAGAGACAACTAAAGGAGCGGTAGAGACGAGTAAAAAACTCGCTGGAATCCTTGAGAAAGTTCCAATTTTTCTAGATCCAAAAACTCCTCTAATTATTCCAAAGGAAGATATCAAAAAAGTTGAAGAGGTCACTCCTTTGATGCATGAGATAAGGGGATTGATCAATCCAAATTTTCTTATCAAACTTGGAAATGTAGAATATACTGCAGGAAACCTTCGCAAGGCATTGACTTACTTTAATGAGGCGTTGGAACAAGCAAAGTCAACTGAAGATTTTATGACGATGGCTGCCTGTTTGGGTAATATCGGGTTAATCTATTCGGGTAAAGGTGAGTCAGATACCGCACTAAAATACCTTCAGGATGCGCTTAAGATTCTCATAGAATTTAAGTTAGTCTATGGTAAAGATATCCTAGTAAATGCCATTAAGGAATTGGAAACACACAAGTAAAAGGTGGAATAACGTTTGGCTAATGAGAAAACAAAAATGCGGGCAACATCATATAACAGAGCGTATCTAGCTTCGCTGGACTTCAGATACGCTGGGAACGTTAGAGGAAGTTTGTTATTATAAGGTAGGGAAGAGGCAGGGTTATTTCAAAGCCTACTGCAACAAGGTGATTACCTTCTGACTTTTATTATTATAGGTTTTCTACCCCTTTTAATAATCTCTCTATTTTTATAGACTATCAGCCTGGCAGATGTAGAAGGACTGTAATTAAATTCCGAATGACCAATTCCGATTCCCCTGGCCTGTCCAGTACCAGGGCAGGCTGTCTTCTGTTTTCTGTAATACATATAGATGTAAAAACGGGAATAGAATTTGTATGGTGTTGAACCTTTTGGAATGACCATACATTTTTTGTAGTTCTTTTATAC
>JAUWAR010000060.1 GCA_030601965.1 bacterium
CCAACAGAGAGTCTTTTGAGTTCATTACCATTAATATCAACAGTGTAAAGGTAAAGCAGTCTTATAAAAGGTTGACAGGAATTACTGGCAAACAAAATACTTTTATCGTTAGGATGCCAACCTACAACAAAACTATCACTCCCGAGATATGTGAGTCTCTTTGCAGGACCACCCTGTGCAGGCATAAAATAGACCTCAGTATGACCCTCCTCTCTACCTGTAAATGCAAGCAACTCTCCATCAGGAGAAAAAAATGGATGAGTTACCTCTCCAAGATTTGCAGTAAGTCTGCGTGCCATACCACCTTGTATTGGAACCATCCATAGGTCATCCTCAGCACAAAAGACTATCCTATCTCTAGATATAGTGGGATATCTATAATATCCTTTGATTTGAGCCATTTGCACCTCCCACTTATTGAGTTTTGTTGAATCTGGCATAATTCTATGAACTCTATCAACTCAAATGTCAAGCAAAAAATATCTACATAATAAAAAGTTAAGAGTTAAAAGTGCTAAAGTTGCCTTCGGCAAATGAGAGTTAAGAGTTGAAAATATGGACTATAGATTTTCTCTGGCAAAAGCTATATTTCCTTCGCTGTCTTCAGCTTTTATTACAAGAGTGGTAGTTTTACTTATATCAATTTCAAACCTCTCCTGTTTTGAATCAAAGATTCCATCTATGGGAAAGAGAAGATTCCACTTTGCTCCATCCAGACTATAATGGAAGGATTTTATATAGGAGAGTTTATCTATAACATTAAAGTAAAGGGACTTGCCTGATTTTCGGATTTTTATTACAGGTGGAGTGTTGTCCATAAGATACGGCTCTGATATTTTAGAGCCTGTAAAACTATGCTCTGGAGGATTTGATGGTAAGTCGCTTGCGGAAACTTTGAAATAATAGTCTCCATCAGGAAAGGAAGACTTGTCTATAAGATAAAAAGTATCGGATATTTCCTCTTTAATTGTTACCCACTTTTTGCTATCCTTACTTTTAAAATAAAGATTGAATTCCAATTTGTCGTCATTTGGGTCTTGTGCCTTCCAGGTTATATTTCTCATCCCTTTGTTCTTTTCCGACGTAGTTATAGTAATATCCTCTATTCTTGGTCTCTCATTCTGGGGCAAATATGAAACACAAACCTCTTTCAGACCACAGCCTTTGGCTTTAAGAGTAGCACGCCATTTTATGAACCTTGCCGAACTACTCTTGATATTACCCTGTTCCTCTATTTTCCTCCACTGTTCCCATGTTTTCTCTGATTTTTTTATATTTCCTGATGATGTCTCAAAAATAATATCTCCTTTACCTTCAAACGAGAGTTTGCCCCATTTGGCAACTCCAGTTACTTCATAGGCAGGTGATGTTAGAGTACCCTGTTTCACATAACTATCTTTTAATTTGTATAGTTTGCCTATTTTACTTGTTCCTATAAAGTTCTTTGTAAGACAGGAGATTTCACCATCAAATTCGTGGATAAGCCTATCTTTATTTAGCCCTTTAATTTCATATAATCTATTATCAGCCGCACAAAGTAGCTCATCTGTCAATCCTCTTATAGTTGTAGATATATGCCATATCTTCTCTACAGTATTATTTTTTGACAACTTATATATAGACGAGGAAGTATCAGATGTTGCGGCAAAGAAGATGGCTGTATCTGTGGGAATGATACCGAATATTTCGTCCTCTGGTGCGTCATATATACAGCGTCCTGTTCCCGTTTTATCAATTTTAAATACGAGCCCATCCTCACCTGTCCCTGCATAAAAAGTGCCATTTTTATACCTGAGGAATGAGCAATTCAGTGTGCCTGTTTCATAAAAGACTTCCATTTTACCTGTTCTATTAATCTTAAGAATTTTTCCTTGTGTGCCTGTGGCTGCATAGAGATTTCCTTTTTCATCAAAAACAATATCCCAGATGTACTCTTGCTCTGTCTCTTTGAATATACTACTATTACCATTTTTATCTATTTTGAATATTATTCCATTTGATGCTGTGCCAATATAAATATCGTTTTTAAAGACTGCAAGGGACAAGACACCTGTCTCTTTTGTGTCAAAAAGTAGTGAAGTTTTATTATCTTTGAGTTTATATACCTTCCCTTCATCACCAGTGCCAATATAAATGCAGTTTTTATAGGGAAAAATAGCCCATATATATACCTCTATGTTATCCCAGAGTGGTTCAATCTTCCTCCCAGGTGAACAGATTCCATCCTCTATTTCAATATTTTCAAGTTTGCACTCCTTAAAATCAGTGATTTTCCAGAAAGAAGTAGTTACACCGAAGGCAGAAGTAACCAGTAGATAGCAGATAGTGAATAATAGATAGTAGAATGAAAACTGAGAGTCATTGCGAGAAGTGAAACGACGAAGCAATCTCATGAGATTGCTTCGTTCCGATAAATCGGGACTCGCAATGACAAATTTGTAATTTTGATTTTTGATTTTTGATTTTTGATTTTTCATTCTACCTCAAGGCTAATTTTCTTTTGACCTGATATTATATATTCTGTCTCTATTTTCTTTTTGAAGATAACGGTTTCTTGTTTTAGTTCCTCTTCCCGACTTGTCGGGACAGAGAGAGAAGGAGGAATGGATGAAAATTCGTCTCCACTAATATAGGTTGTTCTACCCTTTTGTGATAAAGTAATAGTTAGTTCATTCTCTTTAGGAAAGTCCTCAAGATACTTCACGAGTCCATCCATATTTATTACATTTTTAAGATTTTCGCCCTGTTTTTGTATATCCCTTCCGACAGTGAGTTCGATCTTCTCCTTTTCCGCCCATTCTGGTATCTTTATTTTAACCCTTTTCTTTATCAACTCTTTCTGATAAGGTTGTAGAACCATATAGACAGTTATACTATCTCCAGGTTGAACCTTTTTCCTTTCTGTAACGACATCTATAATCTGAGCTATGTTCAGCTCTTTATAAATAGAGAGCTCCATGGTAATTTTCTGGATGTCCACTTTTTTAAATGGATTTGTTTTTAATATGTGAATAGGTTGATTGATATATTTAATAATTGCATCTGGAGAACCTGCAAGACATCTTGTGTATTTTATTGGTTCATAATCCTTAATGGCTATCTCTGTTTCTGTTTTTACCATTAGTTCCTCTCCAATCCCAGAACAGGTGAAGATGGAGTTTAAAACCATTGCATCAATCAAAGTGGGGAGGAGGTGCTTCTCTTTTATAATTCTATAAGAGAACCTTTCTTTATTTATGGACAACTCAAGCGTTGTCATTTGTGGAATTGTACCAATAGTTCCGTATATTCCTCTGGAGCCGTCATTTTTGACAGTTCCTATTATCTCTGATGAGGTTGCGATTTTATATGAATGATACATACTGGGAATGACTGAATAGACATAACCTGTGGTCATAGGCAGAGATGTCTCTCCAAGAGAGAAAGCTGGATGTCCAAATGCCCAGATTTTATTTCCTTTTTTATATGTGCAGGTTCCTATAGCGGCGATGTTTGCATCACCCTCAACAAGAACAATGCCTAAAGAGGCTCCTGGAGATACAGATTGAGTTTTGAGTTTTGAGTTTTGAGTTTTGAAAGGCGTGCCTCCTTGTGTCCCTGTTCCTATAAAGTTGCAGTTCTTGAAATCGTCTTTTATAATATTTAGTGTCCGTTCATCTATGTTTGAAAAACTAATAGGTATTTTTATGGGTGTAAGCAAGCCTTGTTTTAACCCCTTTACAGCAGGAGGATTTAATATCTCATTTATAGGTGTAATTCCACATATGGGCTCTTTTGAAAAGGCCCCACCCCCCAAAGCTACTGCACCGATAAGTTTATTATTGATATATACAGGACTTCCACTCATACCAGAAATTACACCTGCTGTTTCAATAGGACCTCCACTGAGTCTTGCAAGTATTACATCTCCTTTGGGTCGATAATTATGCATTACCTCTATTATTTCAACTTTAAATGTATCTATTTTTGTCCCCTGAAACACAGTAAGCCCAAACCCCTGCATTCCTGCTTTTATATTATCTATAGGCATAAAGTCACTACTGTAGGAGGGGTTTTCTAACCCCGATAAAATAACGAGTAGAAATAGTAGTATAATAGTCATTAGTTTAAGGGACTATAACTCCTAAATCATGAGATGTCAAGAGAAAATCTATAAATGCCTTTACGGAGTGTCTTTTCATGCCGCTCTTTAGAAAAACTATATAAAAACTCCTGATAATATCCAAATTTTTGACCTTTACTTCTTTTAATGAACTATCTTTAACTGCCCATTCTGATATAAAAGAGATTCCCAAACCTGCTTTCACGCCTTGTTTAACTGCCTCTGTGCTACCCAGTTCCATTACTACATTAAATTTTTTTATTTCCTTATTCTGCAATACCTCTTCTACTGTTGCCCTTGTTGCAGAGCCTTTTTCCCTGATGATAAATGGTTCCTGGTTCAAGTCATTTAGGGTAATACTTCTTCTTTTTGCCCATTTATGATTGGGAGCAACAGCAAGGACTATCCTATCTTTTGCCAGTTCTATATATTCTAATCTCTTGTCTTTTATCTTTTTTCCAACAGCCCCTATCTCCAATTTATGTTCTAATATCTTACTGGTTACATCTTTACTATCAGAGATGGGAAGAGAAATATTAACCTCTGGATACTTCGCTTTAAACTTTTTTAGAATCTCTGGGAGGATATAAGTGCCAGGAATTGTGCTTGCACCAATAATCAAATCTCCTTTTACTACTTGTCTCAACTCGTCAATCTTGTCTTTAGACTCATCCACCAGTTCAAGAATCCTTTTTGCATAATCATAGAGAATCTTTCCGCTCTCTGTAAGTATAATTTCTCTTTCGCGGTCAAAAAGAGGAATTCCATAGGTTTTCTCTAAAGCCGAAATTTGTGCACTTATTGTGGATTGGGTCCGATAAACTATCTCCTCTGCCTTGGTGAAACTTTTTTTCTCTGCCACAGCACAGAAGGTTTTGAGTTGTTGAAGTTCTATCATTCTACTCTCCCTACAGGCATTATATACAAAGGTTCTTCCTCGTCAGGCATATTCATAACCTTTTTTACCTTATCATCATAAAAGGCTCCAATAACTACTGTTCCAAGATTTAATGAGATTGCTTGTAGAGAGACATTCTGGGCTGAATGCCCTACTTCCATATGCACATATCTAATTCCTCTCTCTCCATACCTTTTGGTTACTCTCTCATAGACTGCAGAAAAAACTATATTTATTGCACCATCTTTAATACAAGATTGGCCAAGAGCAGAAAGACAAAGTTCTTTTCTTTTATCTCCTTTTGTAATCATTATCAGTTCATGTTTCTGTGGTTTGTATTTATAAATACCATTGGAAAGATTCGTTACATTTCCAACAACGATATAAACTTCAAGTGGGTAAAGAGCCCCTGCAGAAGGTGCTGTCCTGAAACCTTGTGGAGTAGTAATCCCTTGTGCAGACCAGAGGAGTTGCGAAACCTCTTCAATGGTCAATGGTGCATCTTTATACTCTCTAATTGACCTTCGCTCAAGTAAAGTCTTTTCAACCGATGTCTTACTATCATATTTAGGTTTGGGTAGTTTTATTATTTCAGGACTCATAGATTGCCTGACAGCAGTCAGGATTGATAAGCATAGTATAAATAACATTTCAATAATTACATAATCTAACTGTTTTATACTTTTGTCAAGATTTTTCTGATATTATCTATCGGTTTTTTCAATTTATAAAATCAGTTTCTATTGAAACTTTCAATTTGACAAATCTGATTTTTAAATATAGAATATTGTGAAAAAGGAGTGGTTATGCCTAAATTTAAGCCTGCGTGGATGGTTCTCCTCACAGGAGGAGTATTTGGTATCTTTTTTGCTGTCCTTGTAAAACTTGGGAATCCTCCAAATATGGGCACCTGTCTTGTCTGTTTTATCAGGGATATTGCGGGGGCACTTAGATTGCACCATATTGATAAGGTTTCGTTCCTGCGTCCAGAAATTATTGGATTTATTCTGGGAGCTTGTGTTGCTGGGCTTGTTGCAAAAGAGTTTAAAGCTGTGGGGGGTGCTTCTCCAATACTGCGTTTCGTAATCAGTGCCTTTGTAGCAATAGGTGCACTTGTATTTCTCGGATGTCCGATTAGGATGTTTGGTAGATTGGCAGGTGGTGACCCCACTGCTCTTATGGGACTTTTAGGACTGATTGTTGGGGCATGGATTGGTGTTTTATTTCTTAAATCAGGCTTTATGCTTGGCAGGACAAGAGAATTGAGCAAAGCAAATGGATGGGTAATCCCGGTTTTTGCCTTATTTTTACTTATATTACTTCTTGCAAAGCCCTCGTTTGTTTTTCTGAATCCCAATGGACATGCACCAATAATAATCTCCCTTGTCATAGGACTTGTTGTTGGCGCTCTTGGTCAGAGGTCAAGACTCTGTTTTGTTGGTAGCATAAGAGATATTATCTTGATGAAGGACTTTCATTTATTCCAGGGCATCTTTGGGTTCTTTGTTCTCTGCCTTGTTATGAATCTTTTCTTGGGGCAATTTAATCCAGGAGCACATCCTATGGGTCATACAAACCATCTGGCAAGTTTTCTTGGATTATTACTTGTTGGTTGGGGCTCAACACTGATTGGCGGATGTCCATTCAGACAAACAATCCTTGCAGGATATGGAAATACAGACTCAGGAATGAGTTTTTTAGGGATGCTTGTAGGTGCAGGATTTGCACATAATTTTATGCTTGCTGGCAAGCCATCAGGAGTGTCAATCAATGCTATAATAGCAATGATTGTCGGAATAGTTGTATTCCTTATTATTAGTTCCACAAACCGTGTAAGATAGGAGGTTGTTATGGCTAAAGAGATAGATGTAAGGGGACTTTCCTGTCCTCAACCGGTATTGTTGACAAAAAAAGCCATAGATGCGGAAGAAAAAGAGATTATGGTTATTGCCGACGATATAGTGGCAAGAGATAATGTGAAACGATTGGCTGAGAATTCTGGATATGATGTGAAGATAGAAGAAAAAGAAGCGGATTTTGTTTTGAACATTATAAAGAAATGAAATATATACTTACTTTTGAGTCTGTTTATTTTGTGATGAAAGCAGGGCGTATTCTAAAAAGGGAGGAAATTGATGTAACAATAATTCGTATACCTCGTAAGATTAGTTCTGACTGTGGCATGGCTCTTGAGGTTCGGTGTAATGATATAGAAAGAATCAAGACGGTTCTTGGTAATCATAAATGTGATATGGATGCTATCTATAAAGCTGAAAACTATTAGTTTCAATATTTCTTGACTTCTCAAGTTTCCTTATTGTATTATCTGAATTATGGCTACCGAGAAAAAAGCTATACGGCTGACAGAGCATACAAAATTTGCTGGGTGTGCAGCTAAACTGGGACCAGGTGATTTGGATAAGGCATTATGTGGACTGACTCAACCAAAAGACCCAAATCTCATTGCCGGTTTTGAACGGGCAGAAGATGCAGGGGTTTATAAACTAACAGATGAGATTGCTGTTGTCCAAACTCTGGACTTCTTTCCACCCATTGTTGATGACCCGTATCTATTTGGACAGATTGCTGCTGCCAATGCCCTCTCTGATGTCTATGCTATGGGTGGCAAACCACTTACAGCGATGAATATTGTTGCATTTCCCAGTAAAAAGATGGAACTTGATGTTCTCAAGGAAATCTTAAGAGGTGGGTTAGAAAAAATAGCAGAAGCAGGGGCAATATTAGTAGGAGGGCATAGTATTGAAGACCCT
>JAUWAR010000021.1 GCA_030601965.1 bacterium
AGATTTCGTTAATACTATAAGAGGATTAATAAGGCTTTCGTCTGGGAAGGAAAATATAGATGATGTTGACCATTTAGGGAATAGGTATTTAAGGAGAGTCGGAGACTTGCTTGAAGACACAATGCGGATTGGACTTACAAGATTTGCGTGGTCAGTAAGAGAGAGGATTACTCTGCGGGAAGAAGGAAGGATAACCCTGCAGGATATTGTAGATATAAGATTTATCACGAATGCAATGATGGCGTTTTTTGGAACGAGTCAGTTATCTCAATTTATGGAGCAGACAAATCCGTTAGCTGAGCTTACGCACAAGAGGAGGCTTTCTAAATTGGGTCCCGGTGGTCTTACAAGAGCGACAGCGGGTTTAGAGGCAAGGGATGTGCACTATTCACATTATGGGAGAGTATGTCCAATAGAGACACCGGAGGGTCCAAATATAGGTATTATTACATCTCTTGCGTGTTATGCGAAAGTAAATAAATATGGGTTCATAGAAACGCCTTATCTAAAAGTGAGAGATGGAGTGGTGCAGAAAGAGATAGAGTATTTAACAGCTGATGAAGAGGATAAGTACACAATTGCCCAAGCAAATAGTCCTGTTAACGAGAAGGGAAAATTTATAAATGATAGAATACTTTCGAGAAAATGGGCAGAATTTCCAGTTGTAGGGCCGAAGAAAGTTGATCGTATGGATATTTCTCCAAAACAGCTTGTATCTTTATCCACGTCTTTGATTCCATTTTTGGAGCATGATGATGCGAATAGAGCACTTATGGGTTCGAATATGCAGAGGCAGGCTGTGCCGATCCTTTGTCCTGAGGCTCCTATCATTTCTACGGGTATGGAAGAGGAAATAGCAAAGGCATCTGCATATTTGTGCATAGCGAGGAGGACAGGTGTTGTAACGGCTGTAACAAGTAGAGAGATTATTATAAGGTGTAATGAGGGCATTCTTGAGTTTGACAAATATGAGCTTATAAATTTCAAGAGAACGAATCAAGATACATGTATACACCAGAGGCCGATAATTAAAAGTGGTATGAGGGTAAAGAGAGGTCAGATTATAGCGGATGGCTCTTGTACGGATGAGGGAGTATTAGCCCTTGGTAAGAATCTACTTGTAGCATTTATGTCGTGGAAGGGATATAATTTTGAAGATGCTATTGTAGTATCTGAGAGATTGCTGGAACAGGATAGTTTTAGTTCTCTTCATATAGAGGAGGTTGAAAGTGTAGTAAGAGATACAAAGCTTGGCCCAGAAGAGGTAACAAGGGAATTACCGAATGTAAGTGAAGAAAGTATAGCAAATCTTGATGAATTTGGTATTGTAAAGATAGGTACTGAGGTAGATAGTGGCGATATTCTTGTTGGTAAAATTACGCCAAAGGGGGAGACAGAGGTAACACCTGAGGAAAGATTACTTATGGCTATATTTGGAGAGAAGGCAATGGATGTAAAAGATAGTTCTTTGCGAGTTTCGCCTGGAGTGAAAGGTAAAGTAATAAATGTGCATATTCTGTCAAGAAAGAGCGATGATGCACTTTATCGTGCTGAGATTGGGAGGCGGAAGGAGGAGATAAAATTAAATGCAAAGAGAATGAGGGTAGAACTGACAAAAGAAGCGAGAAGGCTACTCAAAACTCAAAACTCAAAACTCAAAACTCAAATAGAAGAGAGATTGAAAGAGGAGAGGGAGAAGATAAAAAATAGAGAAAAAGAGGAGTTGAAAAGGGCGTCCAGTGGAGATGTATTAGCCCATGGTGTATTAAAGATTATAAAAGTGTTTATTGCCCAATATAGGAATATTGCGGTAGGAGATAAGATGGCTGGTAGGCACGGTAACAAGGGAACGATTGCGAAGATTGTTTCTAAAGAGGATATGCCATATCTTAAGGATGGGACACCTATAGATATAGTATTAAATCCACTTGGGGTTCCATCAAGAATGAATGTAGGGCAGGTATTAGAGACGCATTTAGGATGGGCAATGCACGAATTGGGATTGAGAGCTGTAACGCCAGTATTTGAAGGTGCTTCAGTTAAAGAGATAAAAAGTGCCCTTTCTGAGGCAGGATTGCCAGAGAGTGGTAAGACCATACTTTATGATGGCAGAACAGGAGAACGATTTGATGATGAAATAACAGTGGGTTATATATATATGATGAAATTAGGTCATATGGTTGAAGATAAAATACATGCAAGGTCGATAGGTTCGTATGCATTAATCACCCAGCAACCCCTTGGTGGAAAATCGCAGTTTGGAGGACAAAGATTTGGAGAGATGGAAGTGTGGGCAGTTGAGGCTTATGGTGCGGCATATACACTTCAGGAAATGTTAACAGTTAAATCAGATGATGTTATGGGGAGAAAAAAACTTTATGAGTCTATAATTAAGGGGGAACGGCTTCCTAAGCCAGGTATACCTACATCTTTCAATGTGCTATTAAGGGAATTAAATGGACTATGCCTGGAGACAGAACTAATAAAAGAAAGTTAAAAGTTATGGAGTGTCATTGCGAGGAGTGAAGCGACGAAGCAATCCCAAGAAGTGTCAAGGATTATGAGATTGCTTCGCTATCGCTCGCAATGACAAAGTAAAGTATTATGAAGCAGTTTAATAGTATTAGAATAAAATTGGCCTCTCATGAGGCGATACTTTCGTGGTCAAAGGGCGAAGTAACCAAGGCAGAAACTATAAATTACAGGACCCGTAAGCCGGAAAAGGATGGATTATTTTGTGAGAAAATATTTGGGCCGGTTAAAGATTATGAATGTGGTTGTGGGAAATATAAGGGTATAAAATATCAGGGACTTATCTGTGAAAGGTGTAAAGTTGAAGTAACACATTCAAGTGTGAGAAGGGAACGAATGGGACATATAAAATTAGGGGTGCCGATTGCACATATCTGGTTTTACAAAGTAATGTCTTCCAGAATAGGTACTCTATTAAGCATAACTTTAAATAAGTTAAAGAGAATATTGTATTATGAATCGTATGTTGTGATAGAACCAGGGAATACGGAATTAAAAGCATCCGCACTTTTAACAGAGATAGAATATAAGGAAATCATGGAGACTGAGCCGGAAGGATTTGTGGCAGAGATGGGTGCTGGAGCAATTCAGAAATTATTACAGAAGATTGATCTTGATGAAATTTCTCCTGAGCTAAGAGCTATAATGAAAATAGAGACTGCACCAGATAAAAGGCGAGCGATTTTGAAGAAATTGCAAATAGTGGAGGCTTTCAGAACATCTGGGGTTAGACCCGAATGGATGGTACTTACTGTTCTTCCTGTGATACCACCAGATTTAAGGCCTTTAGTTGCTCTTGAGGGAGGTAGATATGCCACATCTGACCTAAATGATTTGTACAGAAGGGTAATTACAAGAAACAATAGACTAAATAATCTTCTTACAATGAGGGCGCCAGAGATTATATTGCGAAACGAAAAGAGAATGCTGCAGGAAGCTGTTGATGCCCTTCTTGATAATGCAAGGAGGGCGAGGCCTGTAAAAGGAAGAGGAGATAGACCACTGAAGGCTTTATCGGATGCTTTAAAGGGGAAACATGGGAGATTTCGGGAGAATTTATTAGGTAAAAGAGTGGATTATTCGGGAAGGTCTGTAATTGTAGTGGATCCTGAATTAAAGTTACATGAATGTGGAGTGCCAAAGATTATGGCACTTGAATTGTTCAAGCCATTTTTGATAAAAGAACTTGAGGAGAGAGGATATGCAGAATCATTAAAGGTTGCGCGTAGACTTCTGGAGACAGGGGCTAAAGAGGTATGGGATGTGCTGGAGAAGATAGTAAAGAGCCATCCAGTACTTTTAAATAGAGCGCCTACTTTACATAGACTTTCTATTCAGGCATTTATGCCAGTTCTTATAGAAGGTAAAGCGATAAGGATAAATCCTCTTGTTTGTGCTCCATTTAATGCAGATTTTGATGGAGACCAGATGGCGATTCATGTTCCGATATCTTTGGAGGCACAGATTGAGAGCCTCATTCTTATGTTGTCGTCTAATAATATTCTCTCACCCGCACATGGTGCTCCGATATCTGTTCCAAGTCAAGATGTTATAATTGGAATGTACTGGCTCACGAAAGAGAAGCAAGGAGAAAAAGGAGAAGGCAAAATCTTCGGGAGTCCTGAAGAAGTAGAGTTTGCACTCGAAAATTCAATTGTCGGTTATCATGCGAGAATAAGATATAAACTAAAGGCGAAGAATAAAATGATAGATACTACTGTAGGGAGAGTCATATTTAATGACATTTTGCCCGTGAAGAAAGGGTTTGTAAATTATGTAGTAGATAAGAAGAAACTTATTGAACTTGTATCAGAGATTTATGCAGAATTTGGCAACAAAAGGGCTGTCCAATTTTTGGATGATGTAAAAGTTCTTGGTTTCAAATATGCTACTCTGTCTGGACTCACAATAGGTATAGATGATATGGTAGTGCCTGAGAACAAACAGGCAATAATAGACGATACATTTAAGGAAGTTTCTGGAATTCATAAAGAGTATGAAAGGGGAGTTCTAACAGAGAGCGAGAGATATAATACAGTTATTGATGTATGGACTACTGCAACTCAGAGGGTAGAGAAGGAATCTTTACAAACCCTTGCAAAAGATAGGCAGGGATTTAATCCACTTTATACTATGGCAATTTCAGGGGCACGGGGTAATATGGATCAGGTAAGACAGATAATAGGGACACGAGGGTTAATGACAAAACCGCAAAAGGGAGCAGGGAAAACAGGCGGTGAGATTATAGAGACACCAATTAACTCCTCATTTAAAGAAGGATTAAGCGTACTGGAGTATTTTATATCTACTCATGGAGCGAGAAAAGGACTTACCGATACAGCTCTTAAAACTGCTCAGGCAGGATATCTTACAAGGAAGCTTGTTGATGTGGCACAAGATGTAATGATAACAGAATCGGATTGTGGAACAATAATGGGTATAGATGTTACGCCCATAAAAGAGGGCGAAGAAATTATAGAGTCAATATCAGAAAGAGTGAAGGGAAGGCATGCTCTTGAAGACATAATAAATCCTCTAACCTCAAGAGTAATAATATATGGTGGTCAGGAGATAACAGATGAGAAGGCTAAAGAGATTGAAGAATGTGGAATACAAAAGGTGCGAATCCGTTCTGTTCTCACTTGCGAAACACCTAATGGGCTATGTCAGAAATGCTATGGCAGGAATCTTGGAACAGGAAAACTTGTTGAGACTGGCGAGGCAGTTGGAGTAGTTGCGGCTCAATCTATTGGTGAGCCTGGAACACAACTCACTCTTCGAACATTTCATATAGGTGGTATTGCTACCAGAATAGCAAAGGAGTCAGAGGTAAAAGTTCCGTATGATAGTAAGGTTAAATTTGATGGTCTTCATCTATGTACTCGTAGGGATGGTCGCAATGTATGTATGAGAAAAGCAGGGAAGATTATTCTTAAGTCCGAAAAGTCCACAATTACATATAAAGTTCCATATGGAGCCACTGTAAAGGTGCAAAATAATCAACAAGTTTCCGAAGGAGACTTATTATTTGAATGGGACCCTTATAGTTTTGTCCTTTTGGCTGATAAAAATGGGAAGGTGAAATTTTCTGGGCTGGAGGAAAATGTTACCTATAGATTAGAATATGATGAGCGGACAGGACAGAAAAGACCTGTGACAATAAAACATAAGAAAATTCATCCTATAATAGAACTGTATGAGAATTCTACTAAAGTTACGAGTTATCCGCTTCCTGTAGGGGCATATATTTTCATAAAAGAAGGGGCAGAATTATCTATTGGCGACATTCTTGCCAAAGTCCCCGGAGAGATTACAAAGACAAGAGACATTACCGGTGGATTACCAAGAGTAATAGAACTTTTTGAAGCAAGAGTGCCGGGAGATGCAGCTATTCTTACAGAGGTTGATGGAGTTGTGTACTTTGTTAAGTCTGAAAAGGGTATAAGAACTATTGAGGTGAAAGGGGAATCCGAGACCAGGAAATATAAGATCCCTTATGCCAGACATTTGGCTGTAGAGGATGGGACAAAGGTGAAGGCAGGAGATAATCTTTGTGAGGGACCTGTAGATCCGCATAAAATTTTGGAGATAAAAGGAGTTCAGGCAGTACAGGAGTATCTTGTAAATCAGATTCAGGAAGTATATAGACTTCAGGGAGTAAAAATAAATGATAAACATATCGGAATCATTGTGGAGCAGATGCTCTCAAAAGTGAAAATAGAGGACCCGGGCGATACAATATTTGTAGAGGGGCAAATTATTGAGAAGATTAAGGCAAAGGAAGAGAATGAGAGTACGGTTCAAGAAGGTGGAAAATCTGCTACATTTCAACCTATACTTCTTGGGATATCAAGGACAATATTAACAACGGAGAGTTTTATTGCTGCTGCCTCATTCCAGGAAACGACAAGAGTGCTTACTGATGCCGCTATTCAGGGAAAAAAAGATAGTCTCCTTGGCGTTAAAGAGAACCTGATAATGGGAAATTTAATTCCTGTTGGTACTGGCTTTAGGAAATATCATAAAGAGGATAAAAGTGAATTAAGTGATTAAGTTAATTAAGCGATTGAGCAATTAACTAAATTAACTAAATTAACTAAATTAATATGCCTACACTGAATCAGTTGGTAAGAAAAGGAAGGAAAAAGATAAAGTATAAGACACATACTCCTGCTCTTAATAAATGTCCTCATAAAAGAGGAGTATGCACAAAAGTGTATACGACGACACCCAAAAAACCAAATTCAGCCTTGAGAAAAGTAGCAAAGGTTAGACTTAAGAATAGACAGGAGGTTATCTGTTATATCCCTGGACAAGGACATACTCTTCAAGAACATTCAATTGTGCTTATTGAAGGCGGTAGGGTAAAAGATCTTCCTGGAGTGAGATATCATATTGTAAGAGGTGTTTATGACAGCACGGGAGTTGAGGGTCGTAAAAAGTCCAGGTCAAGATATGGTTCAAAAAAACCTAAATAGAATTGGAGTTAATCCGTAAGGATTTTAAATAAAAGGCTTACGCCTTAATTCCATTTTAGAAACTATGCCGAGAAGAAGGAGAGCATCAAAACGGGAAACTACACTTGATTATAAATATAAGAACGCAGTTGTTGGGAAATTTATAAACTATCTTATGCGAGAAGGTAAAAAAACAATTGCAGAGAAAATCTTTTATAGTACTCTTACACTGATAGAAGAGAAAACAGAAACACCCGGACTACATATTTTTTCTCAAGCTATAAGTAATGTAAAACCCACAGTAGAAGTCAAACCACGAAGAATGGGTGGTGCTACATATCAGGTGCCAACTACTGTTAGAGCTGATAGGAGGACATCATTGGCTATAAGATGGATAATAAATGCAGCAAGAAGTGCGAAGGGTAGAACTATGTATGAAAAACTTGCAGAAGAATTAATTCTTGCAAGTAAGAATGAAGGTACGGCATATAAAAAGAAGGAAAATACTCATAAGATGGCAGAGGCAAATAAGGCATTCGCACGATTTAAATGGTAAACTTGAATAGAGAGATAAGCGATTAAGTGAATTAAGTGATTAAGTTAATTAACTAAATTAACTAAATTAAATGGTTGCTGAAAAGATAGAAAATATAAGGAATATAGGTTTCATCGCTCATATTGATGCAGGGAAAACTACGACGACAGAGAGAATACTGTATTATACTGGTAAAATCCATAAACACGGAGAAGTGGATGAGGGCTCTACTATAACAGATTGGATGCCAGAAGAAAAGCAAAGGGGTATTACTATAACTGCTGCTGCTGCTACTTGTTATTGGGGGGATAATAGGATAAATATTATAGATACGCCAGGACATGTAGATTTCACAGCGGAAGTGGAAAGAACATTGAGGGTTCTTGATGGTGCGGTGATTATATTCAGTGCTGTTGAGGGTGTAGAGTCCCAATCTGAAACGGTCTGGTATCAGGCAGATAGATACAACATTCCAAGAATTGTTTATATAAACAAATTAGATAGAGTAGGTGCAAATGTTGAGAAATGTCTTAATATGATGTCCGAAAGACTAAGAATCCGTCCTATTGTTCTTCAATTACCTGTGGGGATAGAGGAAGGATTTAGCACTCTTGTGGACCTCATCTCTATGAAGCTCCTTTTGTTTGAAGAAGATAAAATCGAGTATGAGGAAATACCAGAATCACTTGTGGAGACTGCAAGATTAAAGAGGAAAGAGATGCTTGAGTCTATTGCTCTTTATAATGATAGCTTTGCAGAAGAATATCTTAATCCAAAATCCGAAATCCGAAATCCGAAATCCGAAAAAGAAGTAAATTTCATAAAAGAAAGTTTAAGAGAAATTACAATTAACTCACAACTCCGGGGCACCCAGCACTTATGCATAAGTGCTGGGTCGCACAACTCACATCCCGAAAGAGCAGTGCCTGTTCTATTTGGAGCCTCAATACAGAATATTGGTATTCAACCTATTCTTGATGCAATAGTAGAGTATCTACCTTCTCCACTTGATGTGCCCCTTATTGTAGCACAAAACCCTGTAACAGGCAAGAAAGAGGAAATATCTCTAAAAGATAGAAAGAGTTTATTGGCTCTTGTGTTTAAAATTTACAATGACTCCCATGGAGGACTAGTCTATCTCAGAATATATTCAGGAGTATTAAAACAAGGAGGGTTAGTTTATAATGCACAGAAGGGTAAAAAAGAGAGGATTTTACGGATATTTCTATTACATGGGGATAAGAGAGTATCTTTACAAGAGGCACATGCAGGGGAAATAGTGGGAGTTTATGGGTTAAAAGATGTTATGACAGGTGATACTATTACGGATATTTCTTCTCCACTTTTACTGGAGACCCTTTACTTTCCAGAACCCGTTCTCTCTTGTAGTATAGAGCCAAAATCTCGTGAAGATGCAGAAAAGCTGGAATGGGTATTGGAAAAGATAGCACAGGATGACCCTACTATTAAAATAAAAACTGATAATGAGACGGGTCAGTTCATAATCAGTGGTATGGGAGAGCTCCATCTTGAAGTTGTGAAAAATAGGATGGAGAAAGATTTTTCTTTTCATGCGAATATAGGGGCTCCCCAGGTAGCATTTAAAGAAACTATAAGAGATTGTATAAGAAAAAGAGGAGAATTCATAAGACAGTCAGGAGGAAAAGGCCAGTATGGTGATGTAGAGATTGAGGTCATTCCTACTAAGAGAGATGAAGGGTTTGCATTTGAAAATTGTATAAAAAATGGTAGTGTACCATTTGAGTTCATTCCTGCAATAGAAAAAGGAATAAAAGAAAGTATGGAGTCAGGAGTTCTTGCGGGATTCCCTGTGGTGGATGTACAAGTAAGGCTTGTAGGAGGCTCATCTCATCCGGTGGATTCGTCAGATATTGCTTTCAAGATAGCTGCATCCATTGCATTTAAAGAGGCATCAAAAGATGCAAATCCTGTTCTTTTAGAACCTGTGATGAAGATAGAAATCATTACCCATTCTCAGTATGTTGGAGCTATCCTTTCTGATATAGGTGTGAGAGGAGGAAAAGTTCTTGGGCTTAGCGGAGATGTGTCACATACAATAGAAGCTCTCTGTCCTCTTAGGAAACTCTTTGGTTATGCCAGTGCTTTAAGGTCACTTACACAGGGAAGAGTAGTTCACATGGTAGAGTTTGACTCTTACAAAGAGGTTCCATTGCAGGAACAAGATGTTATATTACAAAAGATGAGAGGATATTAGAATAGACAGTAGGCAGTAGGCAGTAGGCAGTAGGCAGTTATCTTTTCACTGCTTACTTCTTACTCCTTACTCCTTACTGAAAAGGAAGGAGGAAGATATGGCTAAGGAGAAGTTTGATAGAACCAAGCCCCATGTAAATATAGGCACGATTGGTCATGTGGACCATGGAAAGACCACCGTAACTTCTGCTATAACAAAGGTATTGGAAAAAAAAGGATTTGCAAAGTTTGTTGCTTATGACCAGATTGATAAAGCACCAGAGGAAAGGGCAAGGGGGCTTACAATTCAGTTATATCATGGAGAATATGAGACAGAAAAAAGGCATTATGCCCATATAGATTGCCCAGGACATAGAGACTATATTAAAAATATGATTACTGGTGCCGCACAGATGGATGGGGCAATACTTGTGGTCTCTGCTCCTGATGGTCCACAGCAACAGACAAAAGAGCATGTCCTGCTTGCGAGACAGGTAAATGTTCCATCGATAGTGGTATTTATGAATAAGACAGACCAGGTAGATGACCCTGAAATACTGGAACTTGTAGAGGTTGAAACAAGAGAACTACTCACAAAATATGAATTTCCGGGAGATGATATTCCAATTATTAAAGGAAGTGCTCTTAAATGTCTTGAAGCAAAAGATACGGACTGTGAAGAATGTAAATGGGTTATGGAACTTATGAACGCGGTTGATGAACATATTCCGACCCCTAAAAGAGATGTAGATAAACCATTCTTGATGTCAGTGGAAGATGTATTCACAATTACTGGAAGAGGAACTGTCGGAACTGGTAGAGTAGAAAGAGGAAAAATAAAAGCAGGTGAGCCCGTTGAAATTGTGGGATTCAAACCTACAAAGAAAACTGTGGCGACTTCTCTGGAAATGTTCCGAAAAATCCTTGATGAATCAGTTGCAGGAGACAATGTCGGTGTTCTTTTGAGGGGAATTGAAAAAGATGAACTTGAAAGAGGAATGGTGATAGCTGCACCAGGCACAATAACCCCGCACAAGAAATTTAAGTGTCAGGCATATATCTTAAAGAAAGAAGAGGGGGGAAGGCATACACCATTTTTTACAGGTTATTCTCCACAGTTCTATTTCCGAACCATGGATGTTACGGGTTCTGTAACATTGCCTGAAGGTGTAGAAATGGTAATGCCAGGAGATAATGCTGAGTTTACTGCAGAACTTATAGTTCCAGTTGCAATGGAGAAGGAGATGAGATTTGCAATAAGAGAAGGGGGTAAGACAGTAGGCGCAGGAGTTGTAACTGAGGTACTGGAATAAAAGAATGTTAAATGTGAAATGTTAAATGTGAAATGGAATAAAACATAAAACATTACACATAACACATTTCACAATTGAAATGGTTGCTGAAAAGATAGAAAAGATACGGATAAGTCTCAAGGCTTATGACCATGCTATTATTGATAAATCAGCCAAAGAACTCGTGGATGCTGTGAAAAAAACAGGGGCAACAATATCTGGACCAATTCCTTTACCCACACAAAAAAGTCTCTATACAGTCTTGCGTTCTCCACATGTGGATAAAAAATCAAGAGAACAGTTCCAACTCAGAGTACACAAGAGACTTATTGACATTACTGATTACACAGATAAAACGATGGAAGCGTTAAAAAAACTTGATTTGCCAGCAGGAGTAGATGTAGAGATAAAAACCATCTAAAGAAAGGTCAAAAGGTTGAAAGGTCAAAAAGAGAAAAAAACCTTTAAACTTTTAAACCTTTGAACTTTTAAACTTTTTAGTTATGATTGGTCTTATTGGAAAAAAATCGGGGATGTCACACATATTTACTGGTGACGGAGAGTTTGTACCAGTAACAGTTCTTGATGCAGGTCCTTGTATTGTTGTAGAGAAAAGAGAACAAGAAACTGGCGCTGGACACACCAAGGACGGATATAGCGCGGTTATATTGGGATTTGGTGAGAGAAAAAAACCGACTAAACCATATGCTGGAATGTTCAAAAAATTAAATCTGAAGCCACCTGAGTTAATAAGGGAGATAAAAAACTGGGATAAAGATATGAAAACTGGTGATATTGTGACAGTGGATATATTTGAGATTGGTTCCAAGGTGAGCGTCACTGGCTATTCAAAAGGGAAAGGATTTACAGGAGTGATAAAGGGATATGGATTTAAGGGAGGTCCTGGGTCTCATGGTTCTTCTTTTCATAGAAGAGCAGGTTCAATAGGGTCAAGTGCAACACCCTCGCGGGTATGGAAGGGACATAAGATGCCAGGAAGAATGGGAACAAAAAAAGTTACAGTAAAGAACCTTGAGATTATGAAAGTAGAGAAAGAGAAAAATCTTCTGTTTGTAAAGGGACAGGTCCCGGGCCCAAAAAATGGTATAGTTATTATAAAACAAGGAAAAAATGTCATTGCGAGGAGCAAAGCGACGAAGCAATCTTGAATGATGAGATTGCTTCGCTAACGCTCGCAATGACGGAATGCTCGCTAATGTATGAATTGAATATATATTCAAAGGATGGTAAAATAGTAGGTAAGGAAAAACTTCCTGATGAAATATTTGGTTCAGGTAGGGGTTTGGTTAATCAAACCACTACACTCTTGAATGAAGCTGTGAGATTTTATCAGGCATCAAAACGAATGGGAACTGCATCTACAAAAACAAGAGGAGAGGTAAGAGGAGGAGGGAGAAAACCATGGAGACAAAAAGGTACAGGAAGGGCAAGAGCAGGCTCCAGAAGGTCTCCTATCTGGGTTGGAGGTGGCATTACATTTGGACCAAAACCAAGAGATTACACATACCATTTTTCTAAAAAGAAAAAGAGACTTGCACTCTTTTTTGCACTCTCTATTAAAGCAAAACAAGGAAAGATACTTCTTCTTGATAAACTGGATATGAAAAATATAAAGACTAAACTATTTCAAAAAATAGTCCATAACATTGGATTAAATAAAGAGAAAAGATGTCTTTTTCTTCTATCTGTGGTAAAGGAGAATGTATATAAATCGGGTAGAAATATAAGAGGTATAGAGTTTAAGGATTCAATTTCCTTGAATGCCCTGGATGTTATGACTTTCAATACTCTTGTCTTTACTACAGATGGACTTAAGGCATTCGTAACTCGTGTTCGTGATTCGTGTTCGTTGCCAGCACGAGAAACAAGCACGAACAACACGGTATGAAGGACCCAAGGGATATAATTCTCCTGCCTCTTATTACTGAAAAGGCAGTTTCTTTAAAAGAAAAAGAAAATGCTTATGTATTTCAAGTAGCAAAGAGCGCAAACAAGATAGAGATAAAAAAAGCAATGCAAGAACTCTTCAAGGTAAATGTTATTAATGTTACCACTCAATTAGTGAAGGGGAAAAAGAGAAGGTATGGTAGATTTGAAGGCAAAAAACCTGACTGGAAAAAGGCAGTTTGCAAACTTAAAGAGGGAGATAGGATAGAAGCATTTGAAGGAGTATGATAAAAATTTAAAATGCAAAAGGATGTCATTGCGAGGAGCAAAGCGACGAAACAATCTTAAATGATGAGATTGCTTCGCTAATGCTCGCAATGACGGAATGCTTATCTATGGGTATAAAGAAGCGAAAGCCAGTAACATCTACTCAGAGGTATCAGACTTACTCTGATTTTTCTATTCTTACAAAGAAGAGACCTGAAAAATCACTTCTTCGTGCGCTAAAAAGAACAGGTGGCAGAGGAAATATGGGTAGGATTACTTCTCGGCACAGAGGTGGAGGTGCTAAGAGAATGTATAGAATAATTGATTTTAAAAGAGATAGATTTGGTGTAAAAGCACGGGTCTGTTCAATTGAGTATGACCCAAATAGGTCTTGCTGGATTGCTCTTATAGAGTATGCTGATGGTAAAAAGAACTATATAATCGCTCCTCATAATCTCCAAATAGGTAATGAGATAGTATCAGGTTCGGGTTCACCTCTAAAAATTGGAAATACTCTTCCCTTAAAAGAGATCCCACTTGGAACAGAAGTTCATAATATTCAACTTTATGAAGGAGCAAAAGGAACCGTTGTAAGAGCTGCTGGGGCATCAGCACTTCTCTCCGCAAAAGAAGGAGAATATGTGCATCTAAAACTTCCGTCAGGAGAGGTAAGGGCTTTTATGTCTTGCTGTCTTGCTACAATTGGTTCTGTTTCAAATCCAGACTATAGGACCATCTCTCTGGGAAAGGCAGGAAGGAGTAGACATAAAGGAATAAGACCACAGACAAGGGGGTCGGCAATGAATCCTGTGGACCACCCAATGGGTGGAGGAGAGGGAAAAAGCAAAGGACATATACCGCAATCTCCAACAGGTATTCCTGCAAAAGGATTCAAAACGAGAAAGAAGAAAAAGAGTTCTAATAAATATATCATCAAAAGGAGGAAATAAATGCCCCGCTCTATTAAAAAAGGTCCCTATGTCGACCAAAAACTTCTTAAGAAAATAGAGACAATAGATAAAACAAAGGAAAAGAAAGTTATAAAAACATGGGCAAGACGTTCTATCATAACTCCAGCTTTTGTTGGGCACACTATCGCTATCCATAATGGAAATAAATTTATACCAGTGTATATAACAGAAGATATGGTTGGGCACAAACTTGGCGAGTTCTCGCCAACGCGGACCTTTAGAGGCCACGGTGGCAGAAAAGCGAAAGAAGCAGAAAAGAAGAGGAGGCCATAAAGGCAAATACCTAAATGCCTAAACACCTAAATTTTAGGTATTTTGGATTTTTGGACTTTTAGGTATTTGATGTATTATGGAAGCAAAGGCTTGTCAGAAATATGTTC
>JAUWAR010000007.1 GCA_030601965.1 bacterium
TTAGGTCTTTAGAACCGTTTAGAAGATTCATTAAAAAGGGACCAGATGTCTTTGAGCAGGTTACAAAAGCATTAGTACAAACTTCCAAGAAATCCCCACTTTTTTTCTTTATAGATAATCTCCAATTTGCTGACCCATCAAGTATTGACCTGATTTTCTATTTAGCACATAACTTGCCCGTCAGCCGACGGGATATTCAAGGATTTAATGGCTTGATATGTTGTGCATTTAGGGATGATGCAAAGGGGAAATTAAAGGACTTGCTTGATATTGCTCCCGAAGTTCATCTGGATAACTTCACCCAAGAAAATACTAATAGTATGCTTGAGTTAATAAGTGGAAAAGGGATTCAGGAAGAGTCAGTAAAAATAGTTCATAAGAAATCAAATGGAATTCCATTTCTTATTGAAGAGATATTAAAAGAGATAAAAACTGAAGAGGGTTTTGACTTTGTCATTCTGAATGAAGTGAAGAATCTCGACACTTCCGAAAATGCACTCAATAAAAGACTTGCAATGTTAGACAGTTCTATTATTGATATATTGTCTCTTGCTGCAACTATAGGAGAAACATTCAATCTTGAATTCCTGTCAATAGCAAGCAAAAAAAATAAGGGATACCTTGCAGGCGTAATTGATAAAGCACTTGAGTTTGAACTAATAAAACCTGACTACCGTCAGGCAGGTGAAGAAGATAAGGAATTATATAGATTTCTTTATCCTGAAATTAGAGACCAGCTTGAGAGGAAAATAGAAAATAAAGAAGATTTTCATAAAAAGATTGGAGAGTTAATTGAAATATACTATAGCGATAAGCTTGAGGAAGTTCTATGGAATATCATTTATCATTTTGGCTATGTCAAGGATTCTACTCGGGCAGTGAATTATGGCGTATGGGCTGGTGATGAGGCATCTTCTCTTTGTGCTTACAAAGATGCACTTTTCTATTATAAACAGGCACTTAAACAAGACCCTGAAAACTTATCTATTTATGAAAGCATAGCAAAGACCAATATTTTGCAGGCTGACTATGCCTCTGCCGAGAAATATCTTACTACATTAGAAGAAAAAGCAAAAGATAAAGGGTGGAAAGGCAAGGCCCTTTTAAATATGGGAATACTTTATATAAAAATGGGTAAGGATGCAGAGGCAGATGATTATTATTCTCAAGCCCTTTCCTTATTTAAGAAACTGGACGACAAAGATAACCTGATAGAAACGCTTATTTCTATAGGAGACCTATCAATAAAGCGAGGCAACCTTAAAAAAGCACGTGAGTTATGGGAAGAAGCACTTGTACAACTAAATGAGACAAAAGACAAGAGGTCTCTTGGAAAAGTGCTTAAGAAATTATGGGAGGTATATTACTTATTCGGCAAATTCAACCTACTTGAAGGTGAAACTGAAAAAGCAAAAGAGTACTATACCAAGGCTGTAAGTATTATGGAAACTATAAAAGAAACCCCCCTCGGAGGCGATTATCTAAAAGACCCCGATAGAGAAAAAGTTTATAATGAGATGAAATCAGTTATTGGTTCAGAGTTCATAGTCAAAATTAACCAATAACCAATTCTGGAGGAACAATGGATGAATCAACAGGTATTCTTAAAGATAAAGAATTAGATGAGATTGTAGAAAGGATACGTAAGTCTGTAGAGTTCTTTGCAAATTTTGAAAATCAGGAACTTGTGGAGATTCTTAAGGCAAGTTCAGCCAAAAAAGTAAAGGCAGGCGAACTGATATTCAATGAAATGGACGAAGGCAAGGATATGTATATTGTCGTTTATGGTTCTGTAGACATCAATAAAAAAGGTAAACTCCTTACTACTGTTGAAACAGGTGGATGTTTTGGGGAAATGGGGATGATTGACCAGTCTCCAAGAACAGCACAGGCAAAGGCTAAAACTGACGCTCTGCTTATGATTGTAAATAATGAAATATTGGCATCTACTAACATAAATGTGCGGCTGAAACTCTATAAAAACTTCTCTCTTATACTTGCCAAAAGACTCAGGGCAGTAGACGCTCAGATTGTGTGAATCCCGATTTATCGGGACAAATCCCAAACTTAAAAAATGACGAATTCCAAAATCCGAATGACGAATGTGGGAGGCATCTCCCGATGCCGATAATGTGGGAAACACCTCCTGGTGTTGATTATTATCAAGGTCAGGAGACCTTTCCCACATGATTTAGTATTTATAATTTAGCATCCAGCATTATGATATGTCCCAAATGTGGTGCAGATGTCCCTGAGGGGTTCAAGTTCTGTGGCCAATGTGGTGCGCATCTTTTGTCCAAAACCGAGAGACTCACAAATTTTGTAAAAAAACAAGTAGCAGAGATAAAGCCTGCACATAAAGAATGGGAAAAAGCAGAGAGAAGAGTTGTAACTGTGCTTTTTGGTGATGTATCAGGTTTCACAGAGATGTCTGAGGATATGGACCCTGAAGAGGTGCGAGCAAAAATGAATAGGTTATTTGAGGAACTTACAGAGGCAATTACCGAGTTTGGTGGAACTGTTGATAAGTATATTGGCGACTGTATAATGTCACTCTTTGGTGCGCCAAAGTCTCACGAGGATGACCCGGAAAGGGCTATAAAGGCTGGTCTAAAGATGCAAGAGATACTTGGTAAAACTGAGTTCAATATGCGTATTGGTATTAATAAAGGACTGTGTATTGCTGGAAAGTTTGGCTCACAACTAAAAGAGGATTATACAGTGATTGGTGATACTGTTAATCTTGCTTCAAGATTGGAAACTGTTGCCAGAATAGGGTCAGTATTAGTAAGTAAATCTACTTATCAAGATACAAGATACATGTTCAATTTCAAAAAACCACCTCCCTTAAAAGTCAAAGGCAAAAAAGAACCTATACAGGTCTATGAAGTTCTTAATGTGCGAAAACAACCTCTACAAAAAAGAGGAATACAAGGACTGAGTTCCAGGATGATAGGAAGAACCCATGAATTACATATACTTCAAACTTGCTTCAAGGAAGTTATAAATGGTAACGGCAGAATAGTTACTATCTCTGGTAATGCAGGTATTGGAAAATCCAGACTTGTCAGAGAATTCAAAAACTCTATAACTCCTAAACTCCATAACTCCTCAACTCAAACTACTATCTGGCTTGAAAGTACCGGATTAGAGTATGCAAAGACTGTAGGTTATCGCATGATAGTAGAGATGCTGTCCCAATATATGGGGAATAAGAAACTTGAAGATTGTCTTAAATCACTTGGTATTCAGGAGATACTACCATATTTAAATTATCTCTTTGTGCAGTCGGGAGTTACCTCCCGACTGAGTTCGGGTATGTGTCAGGAGGTAACTCCTGACACCACGAATCAAAGTATCAAATATTTGAAACCCAGGGAACTAAAAGAAGCAGTTTTCCAAAGTATTACGAAGTTCTTCTCAAAGTTAGCAGACTCCAGACCACTAATACTACTTTTTGAGGATTTACATTGGGCTGATAGTGTATCTATAGAAGTAATAAAGGAAATAGCAAAATCCCTTTCCAATAAAAGAATACTTATTATCCTTGCTTTTCGTCCAGATGCAGAAAAGGAATATCTGCAAACATTTGGACCCCTGAAGAAAAACACGCCTGATATCTTCAAAGAAATCCCGATAAAAGCACTGGATGACAAAAAGATACGAGAGTTGATGCACTCTTTCTTACCAATTCCAGAAAAAGAGATATCATCTCAAATTGAGTTACAGATTATGGATAAAGCAAAAGGTAACCCATTTTACATTGAAGAGATTATTAAATCGCTTATACAGAGTAAAATGCTTCTTCAAATAAAGGGAGGATGGGTCCCAGCAGGAGAAATCACAAAATTAGATGTTCCAGAGGGTCTTCAGGCCTTGATAATGTCTCGTATAGATACTATCTCAACACAGGAAAGGCAGGTCTTGAGAATTTCCTCAGTGATTGGAAATAACTTTTCTACGACATTACTTGCTGAGATTACAAAGGGTTATATAAGTAAGGAGAGTCTCCAACTTTCAGATACCCTTGCTAAATTAGAGAAATCTGGACTTTTACAAAGGGCACATAATGAAAATTATAGTTTTGCTCACTCTCTGTTTCAAGAAGTTGCCTATCAGAGTCTTTTGAAAGAAACACGAGCAAAACTGCATGAGCACATAGGAGAAACAATTGAAAGGACTCACAAAGATAATTTAATCGCTTATTATGAAGTTATTGCACATCATTATTATAAAAGCAAGAATCAGAATAAGGCACTTACTTATCTTGTTCTTTCAGGTAAAAAGTCTGAGCGAATATACGCAGGCAAGGAGGCACTGGATTACTATACTCAAGCACTCTCTATTTTAGAAAAACTTCCTGGGAAAGGCATAGAAGATAAAACCGAGTTGTTATCAGACCGTGGAAATGTCCGTAAGCAATTCTTTGGCGATTACAAGGGAGCACTTGTAGACTATGAGAAAGCAATGAAACTATCACAAGATATTAAAGATAGGGGTCGTGAGGCAAAGTCGCTCTCCAATATTGGTAGTGTATTTAGAGAAACAGGAGAGTATGAAAAAGCCCTCTTATATTATGGAAAGGGAATGAAGATTGCAGAGAATTTAAATGATACCAACTTTTCTGCACGTCTTTTAAGCAAAATTGGCGTAGTCTATGATGACATTGGCAAATTTGAGAATGCACTAACTTATTACAAGAACTCTCTTGAAAGAAGTAAGGAACTTCGTGATAAAGTCATTGCCTTAAACAACATTGGGGTGATATATGACAATAAAGGAAATCATGAGAAAGCATTAAAATATTATAATGAGTGTCTTGGGATTGATAGAGAATTGGATGATAAAAGAGGAATAGCCGCCAGTTTTACCAATATTGGTATTGTCCATAAGAAGCAGAAAAAATATGAGAAGGCTTTATCATATCTCAAGAAATCGTTAAAAGTCGCTGAGGAGATATCTTACAAACAGGGTATGGCAATATGTTTAACCAACATTGGTGGGATATACTATAAGAGAGAAAAGTATAACGATGCATTAAAGTATCAAAAACGCGCCCTTGAACTAAAGCAAGAATTGGGGGCAAAATGGGGAACCGCAAACTCATTAGATGAGATTGGGCAGATATATCAAAAATTAGAAGAATTAAAACAGGCAATTAGGTATCATCAATGGTCGCTACAAATAGCAAAGGAGATTGGGGCAAAGGTGATAGAGGCAAGTGCCCTTATAAACCTTGGCATCGCAAAATCAAGACTCCTGTCTGCCGACAGGCACGGAAAGAGAAAAGTAGAGGCTCAAAAACTCATAGAGACAGGCCTGGCAATCGCAGAGAAGGTAGGAGAAAAAGAAGTAATAGAGCATGGAAAGAATGCTATTAAAGAGTGGAGGGATAAATTTATTTGACAAATTAAGGTTTTTGTAGTATGTACTTAAAATCTTTGTTTGTAGGCACGATTTTAAATCGTGCAAAGTTAAATGTGGGAGGCATCTCCCGATGCCGAAAAAGTCAAGGTCAGGAGACCTTTCCCACAGATTTACAAAAGGAGGGCAAAATGCGTAAATATATGTCTGTTTTTCTAACTCTTAACTCTTTACTCTTAACTCTCAACTCTGCAGTGCAAGGCGACTTATTTAAAGCAGGGATATCAAATGGCTGGGATGATGCATATCAAGCAGGTAATTCTATGAATAGTGAGGCATCAATGATTAGGACAGGGTATCATACTACTTCACCCATTGGTTATTATTATTCTGGATTCAGGTTTCAGAATGTAACTATAAACAACGGAGCAACGATTGACTCTGCCTTTCTTGAAATGTACGGAGGTCCAGATATAGTAAGCAATGTTACCTCAACGATTTATGGGCATAAGGTGAATAATTCGCCTAATTTTGCGTATAGTGATGATTCCTTACACGAGAGAGATTCAACAAATGCTAATGTTTTCTGGACATATGATATTAAAGATGGTGAGTGGAATAAGACTATAGATATTAAGTCCATCATTTCAGAGATTACCAATCTTTCAGGATGGTCAAGTGGAAATGCTCTATCTATTATAATACATAGTACTGATGCCCCTGAAGCAGACAAAAGGGGTTATTGGCGGTCTTATGAATGGAGTCCTGATAGTGTATGCACCTTGACTGTTTATTGGACAGAGGGCAGTGGTCCAGATACTACTGCTCCAGCACCACCAGAGAGTCTCAAGGCTAACGGTTCACATCCATCGCCCTGGACAAATGACTCTTTATTTGTGCTTTCCTGGACAAATCCTACAGATCCGAGTAACATAGCCAAAGCATTATATAAGCTTGGTACAGCACCAGATAGTAATCATGATACTACTGGTTCTTTGTCTCCCTTTCCGCCTGACTCCGTGTCTATCACCCAGGAAAGTATTAACTCTCTCTATCTCTGGCTTGTAGATGGTACTGGGAATGTGGATTACAATAACAACGCATCAGTGGATTTGAGGTATGATATTAGTTCACCAGATTCTTTTAGCCTTGTTTCACCATTAGATTCCGCCGTGGTAGATACTACTCGTCCAACATTCGGCTGGCAATCCTCCATTGATACTATGTCTGGACTCTCCATTTATGGGATATATATCGACGGCTCATTGAAAGACACCACTCCTGATACGACCTGGACAATGAATTATGACCTACCTCCAGGACCACATCCCTGGTATATAGTTGCATGGGACAGTGCGGGGAATTCACAGCAGTCTAATGAAACCTGGACCGTGATAGTAGACACAACTGTATATGCTCCTGATATTGATATATCTTATTTTGAGCACGATTTTGATACCGTTGCTATAGGCGATTCCTCTGACTGGATATTTAAGATATATAATGTAGGAAATGATACCCTGATAGTAGATAGTCTTACGAATAATAAATCCGAGTATAAGATAATATCACCTACTTTTCCACAACCTGTTCAACCATATTTACCTGATAGTTTTTCACTTGATGTTACCATTAGATTCAAACCAATGGTAACAGGAATAGTTGAAGATACATTAAATATTTATAGTAATGACCCTGATGAGAGTATTTTGCAAATTTCTCTTACTGGCACAGGTATTGGGGTTGATACCACTGCACCATCTGCTCCTCTTGACCTCACTGCCAATGGTTCATCACCCTCTCCCTGGACCAACGATTCTTTATTCGTTATATCCTGGATATCGCCTTATGACCCATCTATGATATCCAAAGCGTTGTATAAACTTGGTGTGGCTCCTGATTCTGATTATGATACTACTGGCTCTCTGAAATCTATATCACCTGACACACTACTTTTCACAAAAGAGGGCACAGATACTCTATGGCTCTGGCTGGTTGATGGAGCCAATAATGTAGATTATCAAAATAGGGCAGGTGTTATTTTGAGATACGATGCAGTTCAACCAATGGGCAGTGAGGCAGGATCTCCTGTGGTGAGTAAGAAGACTAACTTCACAGTCCAGTGGTCATCAGGCACAGACATAGGTGGTTCTGGTCTTTCAGGTAGATATAGTGTAAAGGCGAAGCATGGTATATCTCCTTACTGGGATGACTTACTCACTGACACACTCCTCACTCAGATAACATTTACAGGCGAACATGGATATACTTACTACTTTGAGGCTATGTGTCATGATAACGCTGGTAATATAGAATCCTTTACAGAGATAGCCGAATGTTCTACTTTTATAGATACTACCTCGCCAGATACATCAGCACCTGAACCTCCAACAGGGGTGACAGCTACAGGTGAAGATAGGTCTATTACTATTTTATGGAGTCCAAACACCGAGCAGGATTTAGCAGGTTACAATGTTTATTGCAGTGCAATGAGTGATGGTGAATATTCTGCCGTGAATTCTCACCTCATAGTCGGCAACTGGTTTAGAGATGAGGGACTATCTAAGGATACTACATTATACTATGTAGTTACAGCAGTGGATAATGATAGGAATGAGAGTGGTTATTCTATCTCGGACAGTGCTACTACGGAAAACACATCACCTGCACCGGTGAGTGAGTTTAGCGCACAAATTTTAGAAGGTGCAAGGATAGAGTTGACCTGGGTAAGGTCAAGTTCTTATGATATATACCAGTATAATATCTATTGTGATAATGAAACAGGTGTTATTAACTATGACCTTCCAATTGATGTCGTCTATCACCCTTCCGTGGTTTGGGTATCTGACTCTTTAACACCCGGTCAGGAATACAAATTTGCTCTCAGGGCAGAGGATGATGCAGAAAATGAGGAGAGGAATACCCATGTAGTGGTTACAGTAATTCCAGAAGGCACAACTGAAGGGTTGGTAAAGACACAGATAAAGACTCCACACGCTGGTAAAAAGATATACGGGAATAGGGTAACTGTATTAGCCAAAGTAGTCCTTGGTGACCAGAGTGAGGTAAAGTGTGTGAGATTCCAGTATAAGCCTACTTTTGGTTATGAGTGGACAAATATTTCACCTGCTGTTTCTCATTTTACAAATCCTGATTCCACGCATCCCTATTTTGTGCATTGGGATGTAACCGTATTAGATTCTGGATATTATGATATAATGTCTATTGCCACAGATACTGCTGGACATCCAGACCCCAATCCTTCTTATATTACTGTGATGGTTGACCCTCATAACTGGGATGAACAAGAAGGAGAGAGTGGAGAAAAGGTTTCTGAGCACTGGAAGAGAGAAAGAGTAGAGAGAATGTGTAGTAATCAGTCAACTCTTGGAGATGGCGATGATAATACAGTTACCAGGGTTATTATTCCTACCGGTGCACTTGAACAGAATACGGAACTAATGACTATAATCAGAGATAAAAGTAATATTCCTGATATAGGGGATTATAAATCTATAAACGAGTTTAGAGAGGTCTGGCTTGAAAATGGGCAGGAGATTCTACTCAGCGAAAAAGAATTTCAGATAGAAATACCGTATCTTGATGAGGATAACGATGGAATAGTTGATGAAACAGATGTACCGGAAGGAGATATCTGGCTTGCGTATTATAATGAGATTGCAGGCAAGTGGGACAGTCTGGATTCCTATATAGACACAGAGAATAATCTCGTTTTTGGCAGCAATTATCGTATGGGTATCTATGCTTTACTGGGACCAAAAATTACTGGTGTTCAAGAGACAGATGAGAACGCCTTACGCTTTACGCCTCACGCTTTACGCCTTTACCAGAATTATCCCAATCCATTCGCCCATAAAACGGTTATTCGTTATTCGGTGCCTGTGGGAGGCATCTCCCGATGCCGATATCAAGGTCAGGAGACCTTTCCCACAGATTTCAGATTAGCGATATATGATTTAAGTGGACGATTGGTTAAATCTTTTCCACTTCCCACTTCCCACTTCTCACTTCTTACTTCTGTGTCCTGGGATGGAACTGATAATCAGGGACATGAAGTTTCATCAGGCATCTACTTCTATCAGTTACAGGCAGTGGATAAGAAAATTACAAAGAAGATGGTAATTCTGCGATAGCCTGACCGCCGTCAGGCAAGTTATGAAGATATTATTTATAGGCGATATATTTGGCAGAGCAGGCAGAAGAATTACAAAGCAATTGCTTCCTGAGATAAAGGAAAAAGAGAACATAGACTTTGTAATAGCAAATGGAGAAAATGCATTTGATAGAGGATTTGGAATTACAGAAGAGATTGTAAATGAGCTCATTTCCTATGGAATAGACTGTCTCACATCTGGCAACCATGTCTGGGAAGAAAAGAAGATACTGGAATACTTAGAAAAATCCGAAATCCCTGCCCGACAGATGGCAGGCGGGCGAAATCCGAAATCCGAAGTTGTGCGGCTCCTTAGACCCTTTAATTATCCTCCCGGTGTGCCGGGACTTGGCTCTTATATATATAAAATTCGGAATTCAGAGATAGGTGTAATAAATCTCCTTGGAAGGGCTTTTCTTGTGACCATAGATTGTCCATTCAGAACAGGTATGGAAGAAATTAAGAAAATGCGCGAAAAAACAAAATTTGTATTTGTGGATTTTCATGCAGAGACAACAGCAGAAAAACAGGCACTTGCATGGTATCTTGATGGGTATGCATCTTGTATAGTTGGAACACATACCCATGTCCAGACCGCAGATGAAAGAATATTACCAGAAGGCACGGGTTATATATCAGATGTTGGAATGACAGGACCATTTGATTCCGTAATAGGTGCGAGAAAAGACCAATCCATAAAAGCCTTACTCACAGGCATTCCTGTAAAATTTGAGGCGGCAGAAGAAGATGTTCAACTTAATGCAGTAGTAATTGAACTTGATGAGAAAACAGGTTTCACAAAATCAATAAAGAGAATTCAGATAAAAGAAAACTAAAAGGAGATTCGGTGGAATAAAATTGTGCTCTATAACGCTGTGTCTATTTCTTGCCGTATTTCTTCCGGAACTTTTCTACTCTGCCTGCTGTGTCAACAAACTTCTGCTTGCCAGTGAAAAATGGATGACACCTGGAACATATTTCTACATGTATCTCTTTCAGAGTAGATTTTGTCTGCATCTCATTGCCACAAGCACATTTTATCACACAATCCTGATATTTGGGGTGAATATCTTTTTTCATCGCGAATTTTTAAGCGTTCATTGTTTCTAAAAAATCCTTATTATCCTTTGTTCTTGACATCCTCGTTCGCAGGAGTTCCATTCCCTCAACCTGCTTCATCTCTGTCAATATTTTCCTGAGTATCCATATTCTGCTCAACTCTTGTTTCGTAAGCAGTAGCTCCTCTTTTCTTGTGCCAGACTTATTTATATGTATTGCCGGGAATATTCGTCTGTCAGAGAGTTCTCTGTCTAAAACAAGCTCCATATTTCCTGTTCCCTTAAACTCTTCAAATATTACCTCATCCATCCTGGAGCCTGTTTCAATAAGAGCAGTTGCAACAATAGTCAGAGAACCAGCCTCTTCTGTGCTTCTTGCCGCACCAAAAAATCTCTTTGGTTTTTGAAGGGCAGATGCATCAACACCACCAGAAAGCGTTTTTCCAGAATGAGGAATGATGGTATTATGTGCTCTTGCTAACCTTGTTATTGAATCAAGAAGAACAACCACATCCTTTTTCTGTTCCACTATTCTTTTTGCTCGCTCAAGTACCATATTTGCAACCTGAGTATGCCTCTCTGCAGGTTCATCAAAGGTGGAAGATACCACTTCTGCCTTCACACTCCTTATCATATCTGTAACTTCTTCCGGTCTTTCATCAATCAAAAGAATAATAAGTTTCACTTCGGGATGATTTTCTGTAATAGAGTTTGCCATCTTCTGAAGAAGCATAGTCTTGCCTGCCCTTGGTGGAGATACAATAAGCCCCCTTTGTCCTTTGCCAACAGGTGTAAGCAGGTCCACAATACGCATTGAAAGGTCTTTGTCTTTTCGTTCAAGGTGCAATCTTTCTGTAGGATAAAATGGGGTAAGTTCATCAAAGAGGATTCTCTCTCTCATCAGATTTGGGTCCTCATAATTAATCGCCTCTACTTTAAGGAGTGCAAAAAACCGCTCACTATTTTTTGGTGGTCTGATTTGACCTGATACAAGGTCACCTGTGCGCAAGGCAAATCTCTTGATTTGTGAGAGAGAGATATATATATCATTGGGTCCCGGAAGATATGAGTGATCAGACGACCTCAGAAAACCATACCCTTCTGAAAGAACTTCTAATACACCTTCTCCAAAAATATAACCGTCCTTCTCAATCTGTTTTTTGAGAACTTCAAAGACCAGTTCCTGCTTCAGCATTGAAGAAGTCTCCTTTATGTCAAGTTCTTCCGCTAATTTATGCAGTTCTGGTCTTGTCTTGACTTTTAACTCTGTAATGTCCATAATTTTTCCCATTTTCTATCTACTTGTTTTTGGCAGTCTTTTATTACATTTTTGTTCTTTCCTGTAAAGAGATGTCTGAATCTACCTTGAAGTTTCATCCAGTCTTCCATAGAGACCTCTTTTTTAGGCTTATAGGTAAGTTTATGTTTTCCGTTTTCTACTTCATACAGGGGCCAGAAACGAGATTCTACAGCAAGTTTGGAAATTTCTATTGTCTGGGATGGAGGATACCTCCATCCTAATGGACAGGGAGAAAGGATATTTATAAAAGTAGGTCCCTTTATAGAAAGTGCTTTCTCCACTTTTCTGGTGAGGTCTAACCAATGAGAAGGTGCTGCTTGTGCTACATAAGGGATATCATGGGCAGTCATTATTTCTGTCAAATCCTTCCTGAACTGAGTTTTTCCTGGAATCACCCGTCCTGCTGGAGATGTTGTAGTATGAGCACCCATTGGTGTGGCTGAAGACCTCTGAATTCCCGTGTTCATATATACCTCATTATCATAACAGACATAAAGTATATCGTGCCCCCTTTCCATTGCCCCTGAAAGTGATTGAAAACCAATATCATAAGTTCCACCATCACCACCAAATGCAATGAAATTAAGTTTCTTTTTTATCTTCCCTTTTTTCTTAAATGCTTTGTACGCTGCTTCAACACCTGATATAGTAGCGGCTGAGTTCTCAAAGGCTGAATGGATATATGGCACATTCCAGGCAGTATATGGGAATATAGTACTCACGACTTCCATACATCCTGTGCATATAGAACATACTGTGTCAGGACCTGCTGTAAGCAAAACCTGGTTTATGATAATAGAACCAGCACAACCTGCACAGGCTCTATGCCCGGAGGTGAAAAGACCTGCATTTTTCGAAAGTTCTTTTAAGTTTGGTATTTTTGCTCCTATTCTCTCACACCGATATAGTCTATCATCTTTTCTATTTTTCCTGTTCTTTTAATATTCTCCAATTTTTGTCCAACTTCAACTATATCTCTTGGAAATATATCTCTGCCACCAAGACCATAGATATAATTTACCATAAGAGGATGCACAGGATTGTCGTAAAGTGCTGAGCGAAGTTCTATAAAGACAGGTCCACCCATAGTGCTCATTGAAGTTGACCTATCAAGAACAGCAATGGCTTTAATATTAAAGAGAGCTGATACAATCTCTTTATATGGAAAAGGTCTCATAACTCTGAGTTTCAAAAGTCCTGCTTTTATGCCTTTATCTCTGAGTTCTTGGATAGCAACCTTTGCCGTTCCTGCACAGGAACCAAGTGCTATGAGGCATATATCAGCATCACCAAGCATATATTCTTCAAAAAATCCATATCCCCTTTTAGTCCTCTTGCTAAATTCCTTACCTACGGACTTAATTATTGGCAAGACATTCTCCATTGCCTCAATTTGAGCCCTTTTATGTTCAAAGAAGTAATCTTGCAAATCTAATGCTCCTATTGTGAATGGATGACCATCCATAAGAAGTGAATAGGGTGTTTTATGTTCTCCTATAAATTCCTGAACCTCTGTATCTGTGAGTTCATTTATGCCCTGCATACAGTGTGATATAATAAACCCATCAAGGGAGACCATGCAGGGCAGGAATGCCTGTTCTGATATTCTGATAGCCTGAATTACTGAATCATACGCCTCCTGTGAATCCTCTGAAAATATCTGTATCCATCCTGATTCTCTTGAACCCATCGTATCAGAATGGTCACAGTGGATATTTATTGGTGCTGACATTGATCTATTTACCTCGCATATCACCATCGGAAGTCTGAGCCCAGATGCAATATAGAGCATCTCATGCATAAGGGCAAGTCCCTGAGATGCTGTAGATGTCATGACTCTACCGCCTGCGGCGGCGGCACCAATACAGGCAGACAGGGCAGAGTGTTCAGATTCCACAGCTACAAATTCTGTATCAACTTTACCATCTGCAACAAATTGAGCAAAGAGTTGAACTACTTCTGTTGCAGGAGTGATGGGATATGCGGCTACAACATCAGGATTTATCTGTCTCATTGCCTCTGCCATTGCTTCATTCCCTGTCAATGCTTTTATTGGCATACTATCTCCTTTCCAATATCATTTCTATTGCTTGTTTCGGACAGATTTCTTTGCAGATTCCACATCCTTTACAATAATCGTAATTTATACCTATCATTTTACCATCTTCTATCTCTATACAAAAGTCAGGACAGTATATAAAACAGAAGAGGCAGGATGTGCATTTTTCTTGAGACCAGATAGGTTTATAGGTTCGCCAGTCCCCTGTTTTAAACTCAAGTGCTGTGCCACCTTTTTCCAAGATAGCACCAATCGCCAAATCTCTCCATCCTGGTTTAGTCATCTTTTTACCTCCGCCCTATCCTTTTACCTCCTCATAAGCCCTTTTTATTGAAGCAATGTTTCCCTCAACAATTTCAGGTGTCCTTCTGAATTTTTTCTCTAATTTTACTTTTGAATCTTTGATAAGGTCATCAAGACTTATTAACCCTGCTATTTTTGTGAGTGCCCCAAGCATAGGTGTATTTGGAATCTCCTTTCCTAAACACTCCTTTGCTATAGTAGATGCATCTACAGTAAATACCTTCTGGGTATCAAGACCAAGTTTGTCTTTCATAAAAGAGGGTGATTCTGCTGTGTTTATCAGGATTTTACCATCTTTTTTTAACCCTTGTTTCACATTCTGGGTTTCAATGAGTGTAGGGTCAAGCACAATTACAACATCCGGCGTCTCAATACCACAATGAATCGTAATCGGTGTGTCTGATAATCTGTCAAAGGCAAGCACAGGTGCCCCCATCCTTTCTGGTCCATATTCTGGAAATGCCTGAAAATATTTGCCGGTAGCCATACAGGCATTGCCAAAGAGAAGTGCAGCAGTCTTTGCCCCCTGCCCACCTCTTCCATGCCATCTTATCTCAAACATATTACCCCCAAGTTAGTTAATAGTTATTAGTTCGTGGTTATTGGTTATTTTTATTGACTATGAACTATGAACTCTCCACTATGAACTATTTTATTTAAGTAGTGTCTGGAAATCCTTCATATCAAGATTGCCTGCTAATTTACGGACAACTTCCTGTGCTTTCTCCTGTGCCTTGTTCTTTGCTGAATTTATCGCTGATATCAAAAGGTCTTCTAAAAGTTTCTTGTCTTTCATATTTATAAGTTCTTTATCAATACAAATTTCAAGGATGTCCTGATTGCCATTTGCTATTACTTTTACAAGTCCTGCACCAGCATCAGCCTCAACCTTTGTGTTTTCAAGCTCTTCTCGGACACCGCCCATAACCCTATGGACTTCTTGAACCTTTTTAAATATTTTATCTAATGCCATTATAATGACAATTAACTGTTAACGGTTAACAGTCAACAGTTTTTACCCAGATATTATCTCTGCATCAAGAAGTTCCTTTGCCTTTAGAACTATGGGCTCTTCAAGAAGTTCATCCTTCTTCTCCTCCATAGGCTCTTCAAATACTATTCTTACATTCTTGTGTAGGAGTTTCTGAAACTCATCCTCTATAATATTGAGTTCTTGTTGGACTCTACTCTTATAAAATTCATTATCGTATTGAAGAAATAACTTATCTCCTTGCAACCGAATAAGTTTGCCATAAGCAAAAGAAGTACCAAGAGAAAGACTTTTCTTTTTTATTGCCTCCACAGCCCTTTGCCAGACCTGCCCGACATCTGGCAGGCGGGTGTCTTCTATTTCTGAATTAGGTTGGACTTCAGGAGCAGTAGTTTTTTGTTGTCCCGCTGGCACCTCTTTCAACTCCTTGTGTTCAAATTGAGAGATTTTCTCCAGTATCTCACTAATTGTCACAGGGGATGCAGTAGAAAGCCGAACAAGTGCTTCTTCAGATAAGATTTCAGGGGAAAGGCTGGTTTTCATTATTTTTCTTGTATCAAAAAGGAATCTTATCATTCTGAGTAAAGCCTCTTCATTAAACTTTGATTCTAATTTGTGAATATCTTCCCTTTCATCCTCTCCGATTTCTGTTTGGAGGCCCATTTTGATGAGAAAGAGTATCCGTATCTTACTTATAAGACCATCAATAATCTCACCTGGATTCGTCCCCTGTCCTAATGATTTATCCATTAGAATGATTATCTCTTTAGGGTTTCTTTCTGCAATAGCATTTAAAATTCTAAAAAGGAGCCCAGATTCTGGCAACCCTATCATATTTTCCACATCTTCTTTTTTTATCTTGCCATTTGTATAAGAAACAAGCTGATCCAGCATTGATTGTGCGTCCCTGAGAGCACCATCAACCCTTGTGGCGATAAGGTATAATGCATTATTCTCAATTTCTATTTTCTCCTTTTCTGCAACCCTGTTCAGGTTCTCAATGATTTCTTTGATAGTCAACTTTCTGAAATTGAACCTCTGTGTTCTTGAGAGTATTGTAAGTGGAACTTTATATGGTGCTGTGGTTGCAAATATAAAAATCCCGTGTTTGGGTGGTTCCTCCAGTGTTTTAAGCAGGGCATTGAATGCCGGTTCTGTGAGCATATGGACTTCATCAATTATATATATTTTGTATTTACCTCTTGTCGGAGCATATTTTATATTTTCTCGCAAATTTCGGACTTCATCTATTCCCCTATTTGATGCCCCATCAATTTCAATTACATCCAAACTTCTTCCTCCGGTTATTTCTGTACAGGATATACAAGAACCACAAGGAGTAGGAGTAGGTCCGTCTGTACAATTAAGTGCCTTTGCCAATATTCTCGCAGTAGTAGTTTTGCCTACCCCTCTGGGACCTGCAAAAAGATATGCATGGGCAATTCTTTTTTCCTTAATAGCATTTTTTAGAGTAGTAGTAACATGGGTTTGACCTATTATATCATCAAAAACTTGAGGGCGATATTTTCTGGCAAATACTTGATACATAGAGAGTGGAGATGACGGGATTTGAACCCGTGACCCCCTCGTTGCGAACGAGATGCTCTCCCACTGAGCTACATCCCCATTTTAGTTATTGGTTATCAGTTTATAGTTATTAGTCTCTATCAACTATAAACCATAAACCATAGACTAATTTTTCTCTGGGATTTTACAAGACTATTCTAATATAGGAACTCTTGTAAACTTCATCAGTATATCCAGCAGAATGAATAACTGTATATTTTGGCACAATGATATGTTTAAGGAGCCAATCTACTATAACCTTTGCTCGTTTATTGGACAGTTTTTCATTCATTGAATATACCTCTATAGTAAGTTTTCGGGTAAATAAATCCTTGACAATATCTGCTGCTTCCCGAAGAAGGTCTTTGCCTTGTTCACTTATTGTGCTTTTTCTTTCAGAAGTAAACACTCTATTTGCATTTAAGGTTATCGCCCATTCACCCTTATAAGGGTCGAAATTAATATCTAAAGTCGGTTTCTTTTCCTCTATTTTTCCTTTATATTTTCCTTTAATCTCTTCTGTTTCCTCTTTGGGGGTTTCCTCCTGTGAAAAGAGGAGTATAAAAGGGAAAAATAGAAGAATAATCCAGAGAAATTTCCTATTCATCATTATTAAATGAAAAGGGGATGACCCAAATCAGACAAAAAAACTCTCTAAATTGTTTATATTAAAGGCTTTACGATTACAAATCCTATATTGTTGGATTTCATTTAAAATGTCAAGATAAATATAAAAAAAATTTATATAATCATTTTTTTGGAAGTTTCATGAATGGAAATATTATGGCTCCGGATAAACTACCTATTATCCCCACGAAAAAGAAGAGAAGAGAAAGCACAATAGCCTCTGAAGAAGATAACCCTACATTAGCGAAGAAGAACCTAAATCCCCATTCTCTGATACCTAATCCGTTTATAGTAATGGGTGCCATCATTAATATGCTTACAACTGAAGTATATAGTATGTAACTTATTAATGGGATACTAAATCCAAGTGCTTTTCCTATGAACAGGACCATAAGTCCTAAAAAGAATTGAACTCCAAAAGACAGGAAAACCCCTACAATAAGACTTCCTTTCTTTTCTTTATAACTGTATAGAACATTATAAAACCTCTTTATTTTCTCTGCAAGTCCCCAAAATCTAATCCTTTCAACAATATTTTTGAATCTGGACATAAATGCTTTTTGAAAGAACAAGATACCGAAAATTACTATGAGAAATAAGCCTATTACTATACTCAAGAGGACTATTTTCTCTACTTTTCCGTTAAGGAAGAAAACAAGGAGAACACTTGTAAAGATAAGAAGTCCTATAAAACCAACTACGAGTTCTGTGAACATGGCGGCAAAGGATTCTTTATTTTTATTTGTATTTTTTCCTGCATAAGATGCTCTTATTACTCCTCCACCTATCGCTGTAGGAAGGAAGTTGTTGAAGAAAAATCCAATGAGGTAGTAGCCAAGCGTTCTACCGAATGGTAGTTTTACATCTTGAGCCAGAAGTAGGAAATGCCATCTGAGTGTGCTTGTGAGGACGAGAAGAAAATAGGCTCCAAAAGAGAGTAAAAACATAGGAATATTTACTCCTTTAAGTAGAGTCATTATTTTTACAAAATCAATACGATGAAGAAGAAGAAATAGAAGTCCTCCGCTTACTACTATTCTTAAGAAAATTTGCAGTGTTTTCTTCATGGTTTGCCAATTTATTGTAAAGAATATTAAAAGTCAATAAATTTCTTGACTTTTTAACAATAGTTAATATACATTTCAATGCTTTATGCTTATAAAAAATAAAGGTCTATGGATTGGGATAATATTAAGTCTGGTTTTTCTGTATCTTGCTTTTAATAAGGTTGACTTTCCAGAACTTGGCAGGGCATTAAAATCTGCTAATTATTGGTGGGTAATATTTGCAATTATACTTAATAGTCTGAGTTTTCTGGCGAGAGCATACAGATGGAGGTCTATATTGAGTCCTCTTAAACTTGTCCGATTTGGTAACGCCTTTGGTGCAACAACTATAGGATTTATGGCAAATTCGCTTTTACCTGCCAGGGCAGGAGAAGTCATTAGAGCATTTGTTATAGGTTCTAAAGAGAATATATCTAAAAGCGCCTCGTTTGCTACGATAATAATAGCAAGAATATTTGATATGTTTATTCTCCTTGCTCTCTTATTTGGATTTTTGATTAGGGCATCGTTACCTGAAGATATTAAAAGGGCAGGTATGGTGGCATTGGGTATTACAATAATTGCACTCTTCTTTCTTGTTTTCTTAAAGGTATATCAAAAAGGAGCTTATAAAATTATAAACATATTTCCGTCTAAATTAAAAGACAAACTTAGTAAATTTATTTCTTCTTTTATACAGGGGCTTGAAATCCTGACTAACTGGCGCACTGGATTATGGGTACTTGCACAATCTATATTTATATGGATATATTTTGCATTTGTATATTATACACTTTTTCGCGCCTTTGGATTACAACTTCCTATAGAGGCTGCTTTTATAGTGATGGTAATATGTTGCATCGGAATAATGATACCTTCTGCACCTGGATTCATTGGGACATATCACTATTTTACGATTCTCGGACTCAGTCTCTTTCATGTTCCAAAGAGTGAGGCTTTGAGTTTTGCCGTTGTATCGTGGGGTGTTAGTTTCTTGCCTATTGTAGTAATTGGACTTGTCTGTCTTCAAAGGATGGGAGTTTCTCTGAAGGGTATAAAGAAAAGTTGATAGTTGATAGTCTATAGTTAATAGACTATAGACTATAGACCATAGACTAATTTTATGAGGACCCTTGTTATCATTCCAACTTACAATGAGGCTGAGAATATAAAGAATGTGCTTGATGAAGTGTTTTCTATAGATGACAATATAGATATATTAGTAGTGGATGACAATTCAAAAGATGGAACAGGTGAGTATTGCGAAAGGTTATCAATAGAGGACCCAAGGATGAATATTATACACAGAGAGAGAAAGATGGGGCTTGGCACTGCCTATAAAACAGGATTTAAATGGGCAATTCAAAGAGATTATGACTATATCTTTGAAATGGATGCGGATTTTTCTCATAATCCAAAGGATATTCCAAGATTTCTTAACAAGATAGAAAAATATGACCTTATAATTGGTTCGAGATACAAGGATGGGGTCTCAGTGGTAAACTGGCCCATTGAGAGACTTCTTCTCTCGTTTTTCGCTAATCTCTTTGCAAGGATTGTAACAGGTGTTCCTGTTTGTGACCTTACATCTGGATTCAAGTGTTACAAAAAGAGCGTGATAGAGAAGATAATTAGCAAAGGTCTGTCTGCAGATGGTTATGCTTTTCAGATTGAGAC
>JAUWAR010000086.1 GCA_030601965.1 bacterium
GGAAGGATTTTCTATAATCAGGCAAGGATGTCTGCAAATAATATTCCCCAGATTTGTGCAGTAATGGGCTTTTGCACTGCAGGAGGTGCATATCAACCAGCAATGAGTGATGAGGTGGTTATTGTAAAAGAAGAAGGCACAATTTATATTGGGGGTCCTCCTCTTGTTAAAGCCGCAACTGGGGAAGTTGTAACTGCTGAAGAACTTGGTGGTGCAGATGTTCATTGCAGAATTTCAGGTGTAACTGACCACTATGCTGTAAATGACGAAGAGGCTATAGAGATAACAAGAAATATTGTTCAGAATCTCTCTTCTCCTAAGAAATTTGAACTTGAACGTGCAGAATCAGAAGAACCAGCATACGACCCAGAAGAACTATATGGTATAACCCCTTATGATTTAAAAAAAACATTTGATATCCGTGAGGTAATAGCAAGAATGGTTGATAGAAGTGAGTTTCATGAATTTAAAGAGTTATATGGCATTACTCTTGTATGTGGGTTTGCAAGGATTATGGGTTATCCTGTTGGTATTCTTGCCAATAATGGTGTTCTATTTTCTGAGTCTTCTCAAAAAGGTGCTCATTTTGTCTCTATGTGTAGCGTGAGGAAAATCCCACTTATATTTTTACAAAACATTACAGGATTTATTGTAGGAAAGAAATATGAGTATCAGGGCATAGCCAAAGATGGAGCCAAATTGATACATGCTGTTGCCAATGCTGATGTTCCAAAATTCACTATAATTATTGGTAATTCTTATGGAGCTGGAAACTATGGGATGTGTGGCAGGGGATATGAGCCAAGACTTCTCTGGATGTGGCCCAATGCAAAGATATGTGTAATGGGAGGAGAGCAAGCCGCTAATGTCCTAACAGATGTAAAAGTAAAGGCATTAAAAAAGCAAGGCAAGAAGTTAAGTCCCGAAGATATAGAAAAGATAAGGGCCCCAATACTAAAGAAATATGAAGAAGAATCAAGTGCCTATTATTCAAGTGCCAGGCTCTGGGACGATGGAATAATAGACCCTCTTGATACGAGGACAGTCTTAGGATTGGCGATATCAATGTCTCTTAATGCCCCTATTCCAGATCACAAGTTTGGGGTGTTCAGGATGTGAGAACTTGGAGTCTAAAAGTCTGACTATAATGAAAAAATACGAAACCATCCTATATTCGGTTGATAACTCTGTCGCAAGAGTCACTCTCAGTCGTTCTGAGGTACATAATGCCTTTAATGATACTATGCTTCAGGAATTAATTGGTCTGTTCAAGAAAATCTCAAAAGACAGGAGTATCAGGGTAGTAGTAATTACTGGTAATGGAAAATCCTTTTGTGCAGGTGCAGATATTAACTGGATGAAGAAGATGATAAATTATAGTTATGAAGAGAATATTGAGGACTCAAATAAAATTTCTGATTGTATGTATGCTATTTATACCCTTCCACAACCCACTATTGCCAGAGTAAATGGTGCCGCAATTGGTGGTGGGATGGGATTTGTGGGCACCTGTGACATAGTAATTGCCGCTGATGTGGCAAAATTCAGCCTGAGTGAGGTAAAGATAGGACTTGTGCCTGCTTGTATATCTCCTTATATCATTAGAAAAGTCGGAGAAGGTGGATGCAGAGAGTTCTTTATAACTGGAGAAAGACTAACAGCAGAAAAGGCTTTAAAAGTCGGACTTGTGAATAGGGTAGTGCCTATTGAAAAACTTGATGAAGCAGTTGATGAGGTAGTGGATAGATTGGTTTCAAGTGGTCCAAACGCAATCGCTGCATCAAAAGAATTACTACAAAAAGTTCCACAAATGAGCCTTGATGAGGCAAGAAAGTTCACTGTGGAAGTAATTGCAAGATTAAGAATAAGCGACGAAGGGCAAGAAGGGATGAATGCATTTTTAGAGAAAAGGAAACCAAGGTGGAGTTAATAGAGTTTATTGAGTTATTGAGTTTGTTGAGTTATTGAGTTTGATGTCTGAGTTAATGGATATAATTAAGAAAAGGCGGAGTGTGAGGGATTATTTAGATAGGGATGTAGAAGATAAAAAAATAGAAATGAAAGAGATTTTATTCTGGAACAAATATGGGGGAAGGTACAAAAATGATTAAGAAGGTTCTAATTGCCAATCGTGGAGAAATCGCGGTAAGAGTTATCAGGACATGTAAGGAACTTGATATAAAGACTGTTGCGGTATATTCTACAATAGATAAAGAGTCTTTACATACCCAGATTGCAGATGAATCCGTTTGTATTGGTAATCCTCCGGCTGTTGAGAGTTATCTTAATATGGATTTGCTTATTGAAACAGCTAAAAAGACAGGTGTAGATGCCATACACCCGGGATATGGGTTTCTTGCAGAAAATTCCCAATTTGCTAAAAAATGCGAATCTGCAGGTATTATTTTTGTTGGACCAAACTCAAAGGCACTGGCTCTTGTAGGAGATAAAGTAGAATGCAGAAAGACAATGCAGAAACATAACATTCCTCTTATACCAGGGATGCAGAGCATTGGAGGAAACATAAAAGAGTTTAAAGAGATGGCAAAAAAGGTGGGATATCCTGTTCTTATAAAAGCTGCTCTGGGTGGTGGAGGTAAAGGGATGCGTATTGTAAAAAATGAGAAGGAACTTGAAAGGGCTGTTGCAGCAGGAAGAAGGGAGGCGAAATCTGCTTTTGGGAACGAATCAGTCTATTTAGAAAAATATATAGAAAAACCAAGACATATTGAATTCCAGGTATTGGCAGATAATTTTGGAAATGTAATCCATATATTTGAAAGAGAATGTTCAATCCAGAGAAGGTATCAAAAGATAATTGAAGAAACACCATCTACTGCACTCAATGATAAACTCCGAAAGAAAATGGGTGAAACTGCTAAAAAGATTATAAAAACAACAGGCTATACAAATGCTGGAACAGTAGAATTTTTGTTAGATAAGAATAAGAACTTTTATTTTTTAGAGGTAAATGCAAGAATTCAGGTTGAACATCCGATTACTGAACTCGTTACAGGAGTGGACCTTGTAAAACAGCAATTTTTGATAGCCTCAGGAGAAAAACTCACTTTAAAACAAGAAGATATATTTCAGCGAGGTCATAGTATAGAGGCAAGGATTTATGCCGAGGACACCGAAAGTGATTTTCTTCCCTGTCCTGGAAAGATTCATCTTCTTAAAGAACCTCAGGGACCTGGAATAAGAGTGGATTCTGGAATATACTCTGGTTGGGAAGTGCCTACCCATTACGACCCTATACTCTCAAAACTTATAGTATGGGGAGAAAATAGAGAAGTCGCTATCAAAAGGATAGAACAGGCATTGAAAAATTATATCATTTTAGGCATAAAAACACCTATTCCATTTCTAATTGATATTGTGAGACATCCACAATTTGTTAAAGGTGAGACATATACCAACTTTATTTCCCAAAATATGGAGGATTGGAAACCTAATAGAGAATTATTAGATACTGCACTCATAGCAGGGGCAATTCACTTACAGACCCGCCTGCCATCTGTCGGGCAGGGAATGCCACAAAGAGTGATTTCACAAGAGGTCGCAAAGAGTAGTTCACCGTGGTTAGAATTAGGGGATTGGTCAAATACATAATGGAACATAGATTTATTCATTCAGGAGAAACATATAAAGTAACGATTGAACCTAAAGAAAATTCCCATGAAGTAACTATTGATGATAAACAACCGCTTCAGGTGGAGGTTGTTAGTGCATTTACCAACTCCCTTTCTCTTTTAATAAATGGTAAGATAAAGACGGTTTATCTGGCTGAAGATAAGCAAAAGAAATATCTCTCAATTGATGGTAATTATTTTGAGTTAGAATTAGAAAAGGGCAGAACTGCAAAGAGAGGTAGAGTTGGTCTCAAGGAAGGAAATGTAGTTTGTTCTCCGATGCCTGGCTCAGTGGTAAAGATATTTGTTTCTGAAGGGAATGAAGTAAAAGAGGGGCAGGTATTGACGATAGTTGAGGCTATGAAGATGGAAAATGAATTAAAATCTCCAATTAAAGGGAAAGTGAAAAAAGTGAATTTCTCTGAAGGTGAGCAAGTAGATGCCCTCCAACCTATTGTAGAATTAGAAGCTTTGTAACAGGAGCGAAAGCTATAAAGGGTAATAGGTAAGTATTTCTAAAAAATGGATTGTGCTTATGTATCTGTCATTCCGAACTTGTTTCGAAATCTCAAAATTAGATAGATGCTGAAACAAGTCCAGCATGACATTGTGGGATTAAAGATTTTAGAAAAACTAAACTATTACTATAAAGGAGAAGATTAATGAAGATAGGGATGGTTTCTCTTTGGAATGCCGCAAATGGGCCTTCCATTCACGCAGAATTAGTGGGAAGATCTTGGATAAAATTGGGGCACCATCTCAAGGTATTTTCGGCCAAGAGACACCCTGACGCCAGGCCTACTTCTCAAAAAGATGAGGATTTCGTTATCAGACACTTTGGCATCGATAAAGTCATACCTGTTACCAGAGCTTCCTATTTTGATTCTTCTCCTCTTTTGAAGGAAGAATATGATGTCTTTGTAGCTCAAAATGTGGAGCGATTACCTGCCGAAAAGCTACTTGAGATTTTTCCTAAAATCAAAAAAAAGGCTGTTACCATTATGGTTGTTCATGAGGGGAAAGCCTCAGAAGACCCTCTTTACTATAAATTTGATTGGGATGCTATTGTCTGTTTTGACCAGAGATATAAAGACTACTTGATTCAATCTTTTCCTGCCGAGATCATTCACATAATTCCATACTCCTATCATCCGTTACAACTTGGCGATCAGGGAGAAGCGAGAAAGAAACTGGGACTTTCACTGGATAAAAAAATCGTATTTTCGTTTGGTTTCAGACCCAAAGATATCTTGCCAGTTTTACCTGTTTTGAAAGATGTAGCCAGAGAATATCCTCTCTGCTATGTGATCACTGCCAATCCGGAAAGTGAAATTGAAATCTTACAGGCTGTAGAGAAAAAGTATGACTTTATAAACCTTCAAGTAAAACCAATTTCCTTAGAAGAACTCTATACATATCTACACGCTTCAAATGTGTACTTAGTCCACAGAGAATCATCGGAGAAATATAAGGCAGTTATTTCAAGTACAGTGTGTCAAACTCTTGGTTCTGGCTGCCCTATTCTTTTTCATGAGTCAAACTATGTTGAGCTACATGGAGACGAGATTGTAAAATATCGGGATTTTGAGGACATGAAAACTAAGCTCATAGACCTATTAGAAAGTAAGTTCGACTTAAGCAAAGTAGAAACTT
>JAUWAR010000077.1 GCA_030601965.1 bacterium
CTCTATTGTAAAAATTGTGAAGAGCCTGTCTTGAATTCAGCAGTGGTAGAAGAAGCGATATTGGAGACCGAAAACCGAAAACCGAAAACCGAAAACCGACCCCTATTTTGAAGGAGTTTTTGAAAGAGTCCTGCTTAACTATGAAATTGCGAAAAAATGGCGAACCGAAAACCGAAAACCGAAAACCGAAAACCGAAAAGCCGACTATCCTTTTTATAAAATAAAACTTATTGATGAAGGAATTTATCAAATTACATATAATAATTTAGCAGATGCAGGCATTACGCCAGAAACTATCATCCCAAAGACATTGAAGATTTATGGAACAAGAGGAGATTCCCTAATAGAGATGCCTGTTTATGTCTCGGCGGGTCTTTCCTTTAGCAAATCTTCTTATATACTTTTTTATGGTGCTTCTCTTCACGGTTGGGGCAAAAATTATGTTCCAGGTGGAAGAGATACAGAAACCTATTATAATATGTATGGAGATACAAATGTATATTGGCTGAGTTATGAAGGGGAAGATGGATTAAGAGATAGCATTCCTGGAGATGCACCTGTAGAGAATATTCACACCTATTTTGTTGATACACTTCATATAGAAGAAGACTATGACTGTCCTGCAAAAAGTGGTTTTGGCTGGATATGGGAAAAATTGGAAAGAGGAAGCAGAGAAAGCATCCAAAAAGATTATGCATTTAATCTTGACGACATTCACTCCTCGGAAGGCACAGTGAAAGTTTCGTTTTATAGATATTATGAAGATAGAACAGGCTCTGAATCCGGCACACTATGGCATAAGATAAGATTTCATGTAAATGATAAAGAGTTTTATGAATACATACAATATAGTCATAGTCAATACCAGGATATCCTTTCATTTGATGTGAGTGGCTTAAAACAAGGCACAAATACCTTTACTGTTGAACTTTTCAAAGATGGTTCTTCAACAAATGACATTATCTATTTTAATTGGTTTGAGGTTGCTTATAATAGAAAATATGAGGCAGTTCGTAACACGCTAAAATTTAATACCACCTGTCCATCTAAGTTCAACATCAAAGGATTTAGTAAAGAACCTTCCATATTTGATATAACAGATGAACTACATCCAGTATATATCTATAACATAAATTTTGAAGAAGATTCACTTGTTTTTACTAACAATCTTTCGGGTGCCAGAAAATCTTATACATCCTGCGAATTCAAAACTCCTTTATCTATAAGTGCCTGTTCACCTTATTCACTCCAGGAAAAAAAGGAGGTAAAATATATAATCATCACTGTCCCTGATTTTTTTCCTTATGCAAATAGGCTGAAGAATTATAGAGACTCAACAGAGGTTGTCTCCATTCATGAAATCTATGATAATTTCTCTTATGGCATAAAAACACCAGATGCAATAACCCGATTTTTAGATTATGCTTATGATAACTGGAACAAACCGGGCTTCTGTCTGCTTCTTGGTGCAGGAACCTATGGTTATAAACTTGATATTCCCAAGAATAGGATACCTCCTTATGAGCATGGAACAGCGGTTGGAGAATATGGTATTATGCCACAGGGACATATTTGCTATGACTATAAGTTCACAAGCAATATTCCTATAGGCAGGATAACAGTGAAGAATAGAACAGAGACACGAGAGATTGTAAATAAACTCATAGAATATGAGAATACCAAGGGTCCCTGGGCAAACAGACTTATCTTGATTCCGGATGATGAATACAAACTTGGGGATGATACTGATGTCGGGGAAGGGAAAATGTTTTTTAATGCGGCTCAAGGTATCGCAAATGATGCACCTGTAGAAGCAGATATAATAAAACTTTATCTCATCAATTATCAAAAGAAAGACGATGAAAAATCTGGTGTAAAACAGGACATAATAAAGTATGTTACAGATGGAGCAATTCTCTCTATCTTTTTTGGTCATGGGAATCTAAAACAGGTTGCACATGAACATGCTATGGATAATCCTTCAAGTATCTATTCTTTCCAGAATGGACCAAAACTTCCATTCTTCTTTTTCGGCTCTTGTGGTGTTGGGTGTTTTGACAGAATAGACGAGGAAGATATGGCAAGCTATATGCAGAAGATAGATTATGGAGGCACAATTGCAACTATGGCGTGCACAAGGGGAGCGGGCATTGAATCTAATTTTGCAAAAGGACTTATGAAGGCAATTATGAAAGATAAAGTTTCTACAATTGGAGAGGCAGTATTTCAGGCAAGAATGATAAAAAGCTGGCCCACAAATTATGAACTATTTGCAGACCCTGGTACTAAATTGCCTGTCCGTTTAGAGACAAATGATTCTATTTATATATCTCCGCCTGATACATTCCAGAGAGGCACTAAAGTAATTGTAACAGGCACAGCACCATTTCCTGATGGTTTTGCCTATATTACAGCCTTTACATCACTCAGAGAGGAGACATATAATTTCGCTGGGGGTGTGGAAACCGTTAAGTTTAATATGTATGGCGAAGTAGAAGCATCCAGTGAGGGACAGCTCTTATATGACCGCTTCTTTGAAGGTATTACAGATATTAAATCCGGTGAATTCTCCTTAACCTTCTTTGTTCCAAACTCAGACAAGGTCGTTTTTGGAGTTGGAAAGGATACTATATTTTTTAGAGAAGATACAATACTCCCCGGCCAATACGATGATAACCTGAAAATTACTACATATCTGTGGGATAAAGATATGGCAATGGTTACTTTTAAAGACAGGATTCTACTGCTTAACAGATTAGATACCACAATAACAGATGCGATAGGTCCTGATATCCAACTCTTTGCAGATGAGAGACCTTTTTATAATAATATGCTACTGCCTCAAAATTTTGTTCTGTCAGGGATTATTACCGATTCATCAGGCATCAATCTCATTGACCCATCCGCTTTTATGCTAACGATTAATGACAAAAAAGACGAAATTTACCTTGCTTCTTACTTCAAATATGACATCGGAACTTGCACAAAAGGAAATTTCTCCTATCCACTCTTACTCAGAGAAGACCCTCCCTGTGATACACTCACTATCAAAGTTACTGATAGTTTTGGAAATGAAAGCGAAAAGACATATATTGTGCAGACTTTTTCATCAAGAAAATTCAAACTGCTTAATGTAATGAATTTCCCAAACCCTATAAAAGGAGACTATACTTACTTTACATTTATACCAACAGAACCTGCAAGAATTAGAATAAAAATCTATACAATCACAGGCAGACTTATTAAGACATTACCCGTTGTGGATTGCACGGGACTTTCAAGAATATACTGGAATGTCCGAGATGAAAAAAATAATGAACTCGCAAATGGCATATATATCTATAGAATAGAGGCAGAGAAAGAAAGTTTATGGGAAGGAACAGGTACAGCACAAAATCTTACCACATCAGTAATTGGAAAACTTATGATAATGAGGTAAGAGGAAAATGCAAAAATCAAAATGTAAAAATCAAAAATACATATCAAAATCCAAAAATTTTAAATTTTACTTTGTATATTTGATATTTGATTTTTGATATTTGCTATGTATAACCGGACTTGGGCACTTATTGACCTTGACAGATTAAGGGTTAACTATAGAACGATAAAGAAAAAGGTGGGAGATAAGACAAAGGTCCTTGCCGCAGTGAAGGCTGACGCCTATGGTCACGGTGCCATTGAATGCTCAAGAGTTCTAAAACAAGAAGGTGTAGATATGTTGGGTGTTGCTTCTCTTGATGAGGCATATACTCTAAAAAAAATAGGATTACCCGTTGTTATTCTCTCTCCATCTCAGATTGATGAAATAGAAGATATAGTTGAGAACAAATTCATACCGACAATTACAAATATGCCCTTTGCTCAAGAACTCCAGAAACAGGCACATCATAGAGAACGGTCAGTAAGAATAAATATTGAAATAGATACAGGTATGGGCAGGACAGGTGTCCCGGTAAATGACGCCATTGAATTTGTCCAGAAAATAAGTCAATTTAGAAATATCCAGATAGACGGTATATTTACTCATTTTGCAGAGGCGGAAAAAGAGGATAAAAAGTTCACTCTTTCACAAATTGATAAGTTTGAGAGAGTTATTGAAAAAATTAGAAGCCCTAAAATAGAACCTGTGCTTGTTCATACAGCCAATAGTGCCGCCATCTTAAATATCCCTTTTTCTTACTTCAATATGGTCAGACCCGGAATGCTACTTTATGGACTTTATCCATCCTGTGGGAGGCATCTCCAGATGTGGGAGGCATCTCCAGATGCCGATTATCAAGGTCAGGAGACCTTTCCCACAATCAGTGTATCGCCTATATTGAGTTTATATACGAGGGTATGTCAAATTAAATGGATAGACAGGGGCACAAGTGTCAGTTATGGCAGAACATATATAGCAGACAAGCGAAAAAAGATTGCCGTAATCTCTGCTGGTTATGGTGATGGCTATCCAAGACATCTTTCTAACAAGGGATTCGTGGTCATAAAAGGGAAAAGGGCAAAGATTGTGGGCACGGTTTGTATGGACCTCACAATGGTAGATATAACTGATATAGATACCGTGAATATTGGTGATAAGGTAACTCTTATAGGTGAAGGCATGAGTTGTAGCCAATTAGCCTCTCTGGCAGATACAATAAATTATGAGATAATAACGAACATCTGTCCCAGGGTCCCAAGGGTATATATAGAAAATGGCAAGCCCACGACAGTAAAATCTATTCTTGGAGAGAAAAATATTCCTTGACATTAGAGTTCATAGAGTTAAAACAGACTCAATAACTAATATAGGAGGTAGCATGGCTAAGATAACGCTTTCTGTGATAAAGGCAGATATCGGGGGTTATGTGGGACATTCTTCATCTCACCCCGATATACTTGCGAGAGCAGAGGAGAACCTGAAAAAGGCAGGATTTCTCCTTGATTTTTGCGTGATGCGTTGCGGTGATGACCTTGAACTCATTATGACTCATCAACAAGGTGAGGATAATGAGAAGATTCATAAACTCGCCTGGGACACCTTTATAGATTGCACGAATCTCGCAAAGAAGATGCGACTATATGGTGCGGGACAGGATATACTTTCTGACTCATTTTCTGGTAATGTAAAGGGAATGGGTCCGGGTGTGGCAGAGATTGAATTTGAGCAGAGGAAATCCGACCCTGTAATAATATTTATGGCAGATAAGACATCACCTGGCGCCTGGAATTTTCCTCTCTATAAGATATTTGCAGACCCATTTAACACTGCGGGTCTTGTCATAGACCCATCTATTCACGATGGGTTCAAGTTTGAAGTTCTTGACCCTTATAAAGAAGAAACTATAATATTCTCTGCACCAGAAGAGATATATGATATGCTTGTTTTCATTGGTGCCAGAGAGCATTATATTACAAGACGCATCTGGAGAAAGTCTGATAACGAGATTGCCGCAGTATCTTCAACCCAGAAACTTGCACTCATAGCAGGAAAGTATGTAGGTAAAGATGACCCTGTGCTTATTGTAAGGGCTCAGTCAGGATTCCCAGCTGTTGGTGAGGTATTAGAAGGATTTGCGTTTCCTTATCTTGTTGCTGGTTGGATGAGGGGTTCACATAATGGACCATTTATGCCTACAAGTTTTAAGGAAGCAAATCCTACAAGATTTGACGGACCACCTCGTGTAATTGCGGCAGGATTTCAGATTGGTGATGAGGGTAAACTCGTAGGTCCAAGGGATATGTTTGACGACCCATCATTTGATAGAACAAGAAGAATGGCAGATGAAATGGCAGACTATATGAGGCGTCACGGGCCATTTGAACCACACAGACTACCACTTGCAGATATGGAATACACAACCTTGCCAGATGTGAGGAAGAAATTAGAAGGAAGATTCAAGAAAGAAGTAAAAAGGGAGGTGTGAAATGCTTAAGTATTTCGCTTTATTTGTTGGGGCTTCTGGAATACTGTTTTTTGGTTGTGCACCAAAAGTAGAGGTTGTTGTTAAGAAAATAGATAGCAGGAAGGTTGCGTTCATTGCAAAGCAAGGAGATTATTCTCAAG
>JAUWAR010000118.1 GCA_030601965.1 bacterium
CTCTATTCTATCCGTAAATCCTATAATTACTACCTTGTAATATGGTAGTTCTTTTCTTATAAGGGGTATCTTTTCTATCTTACTACTTAATTCCTTAACCATCTCCTCTGCCCATTTCTTCCTCACAAATGCTCCTACCTGAACAAAAAACTTACCTTTCTTCTCCTGTACCTCTTCTCTTTGAGATAAAACTTCTTCAGATGATACCTCTTCACTTACTTGAGGAGTCAACTTTTCTATTTTTACTATAAAAACCCCTCCATAACCCAAACTCAGAAGTTTAAGCTTAAGTTTCTTGGCTTGCTCAAGCGAGACCAACTTTCCAATTCTCACCTTATAATGAGGCGGGATACATTCTACATATACATCTTCATCTACTCTCTTCCTTGCTCTATCTCTCACCTTAATAGCATTCATTTCCATTGTCATCGCCCCTATCTGCACCGAAAACATAACCTCTTTTTGTTCCCCTTCTGGTTTTTTAACTTTTATCTCTTCTAAACTCTCTTCTTGTGATAAAATAACTGTATCAGACGGCTCAGAAATATCTTCTATAACCTCTGTTGTATCTTCTATCTCTAACTCTTCCACTGTATAATCTTCTACATCATATACTACAACCGCTTCCTCTTCTACAACTACTTCTTTTACTACCTTTGTTCTTGCACAGGAAAGACTAAGAACAAGACCAAGTATAATAGGTATATATCTCATATAACTTCCAGTTATTAGTAATTGGTTATTAGTTATTGGTTCATAGATAAAAACTGTTAACTATAAACCATCAACTATCTTTATGCCCCCAGTCCGATTCGAACGGACAACCTCTGGGTCCGCAACCCAACGCTCTATCCAATTGAGCCATGGGGGCTTTTATAAATTCAAATTGCAAATATCAAAGATTAGAATTAGACCAGATTATGGAAAGATTCCACGTTGTTTATGTGCTTCTGCCACTCTCTCTATAGCAAGCATATAGGCACCTGTCCTCATATCTATTTTCTTTTCTTTGGAAAACGACCATACTTCTTCAAAACTCTTACACAGAATCCGGTTTAGATTTTTATTTACCTCATCAACATCCCAGAAAAATGCTTGAATATCCTGTACCCATTCAAAATAGGATACTATAACACCGCCTGCATTAGCCAGTATATCTGGAACTATAACGATACCCCTATCTCCCAATATTTTATCTGCCTCTGGTGTAGTAGGTCCATTGGCACCTTCCACTATAATTTTTGCCTTCACTTTAGATGCATTCTCCTTTGTGATTTGATTCTCTAACGCTGATGGGATAAGAACATCTACATCCATCTGGAGTAATTCTTCATTAGAAATGTCATCGGCCTCTCCCTGGTAACCCTCAAGCAATCGGTTCTTTGAGGTAGCCACATATTTGAGCATATCTGGTATGCCTAACCCTTTGGGATTACAGAATGCACCTGATACATCACTTATTCCAATAATTTTACAGCCTGCAGAATAAAGAAGATTTGCTGCCACTGAACCAACATTACCAAAGCCCTGCACGGCAACCGTAGTATCTGATACATCACGTCCTAACTTTTTCAGAGTCTCTAAAGTTGCAATCATTACCCCTCTTCCAGTTGCCTCTCTCCTGCCTAATGAGCCTCCCAATCCAACAGGTTTTCCTGTAACAATGTCAAGGACGGTACGCCCTTCAAACATACTGACTGTATCCATAATCCATCCCATTGTTTCCGCATCAGTATTTACATCAGGGGCAGGAATATCTCTCCTGGGACCAATGATTGGCAGAATCATAACAGTATATCTTCTTGTCATTCGCTGAATTTCATTTTTTGACATTTTAAATGGGTCACATTTGATACCACCCTTGGCACCACCGTATGGAATATTAACTACCGCACACTTCCATGTCATCCAGGCAGCAAGGGACTTGACCTCATCCAGGCTAACATCAGGATGATACCTTATGCCACCTTTACAAGGTCCTCTGATACTGGAGTATTGAACACGATATCCAGTAAACACCTCTGTATGTCCATCATCCATTTCTACTGGAACAGCAACTATAAGTTCTCTTTCTGGATGTTTAAGGAGTACATGGATATTCTCATCTAAATTGAGCTTTTTTGCAGCGATATCAATCTGTTTTAAAACCATTGAAAAAAGATTGTTTTTCATAATACACTCCTTTTTATCTAAAAATTATATTGTTATATTTTGGCGTTTTTGTCAAGAAATTTTCTAAAATTTCCCTTACACCACTTTTTTCTTGACAAAACCCTGATATTCTCTTATAGTAAAAATAGAGATGATTAGACCCGTTTCAAAAGTTCAAAAGGCAAAAGCACTTTTTAGAGAAGGCAAATACCAAGAGGCAATACAAGAGTATCAGTGGCTTTTACAAGAAGAGGAGTATAATCCAGAATATTGGAACGCTCTTGGCGATATATATAGAGTTGAGGGAAAAGAAGAAAGTGCCATTGACTCTTATCATAATGCAGTAGATGCTTACAGAAGAGATGCTCTCTATAATAATGCTATCGCTGTATGCAAAAAAATACACCGTATAGACCCTGAAGATGAACAAGTCTATAAAGGTCTTGGGGAACTTTATTATGAAATAGGTCTCCAAAGTGAAGCAATAGAGAATTTCATTGAATATGCAAATAGAAAGAGAAAACAAGGAAATCTCGGAGAGGTTGTCAAGATTTATAAATATTTAAAGGAGAAAATTCCTGAAAATAAATTAATAGATAATGAGTTGCAGGAACTTTATCTTCAGCAAGGAATAGAAAAAGCAAAATCTTTAGGACCCCTGCAAAAAGAGACATTACCACAAGAACCAATACCATCCCAACCCGTAGAGGAGAAACTCTCACCAGCATCCGCTGACGATTATCTCCAACAAGCACTTATCCTTCTTAAGGGACCCGGTGCAGTAAAAGACCTGAAAGTCAAGGAAGTCAAAAAGGAAGAAAAAGTTGAAAAGCCTGCACCAAAAAAGCCTGCTCCTCCCACAGAAGAAAAGAAGAGAGATACAACCACAAATCTTTACGACAGGAAATACTTCTTTAAAAGAGTTGAGGAAGAAGTAGAAAAGGCCGAAAGAGAGAAAACTTATCTTTTTTTGCTTATACTGGATATTGATAATCTCAATAAAATAAACATAGATTTTGGTGATGCCTGTGGTGATACTATGCTTCGTCAACTTGCAGATATTCTGGTTAACCTTGTCACAGATGACGAGATGCTATTCAGATATGATGGGGATGAATTTGCCATCCTCTTCCCCACTCTCTCCAAACAGCAAGTTGAACAAAAAATAAAAGAGATTAACCAGAATGTGGAAAGCTTTGAGTTTGAAAAAGGAGTAACTTTTTCTCTTACATATAGTCTTGTTACCTATCCTGACGATGCAATAGGAGCAAAGGTTCTAATTGACCAGGCATTGGAAAAACTTGCGATTCAAAGACCTGCGGATTTAACTAAAAAAGAATATATCCCTATACACAGTTCAGAACTTATAGGAAGAGACCAGGAACTTGAAAAGTTAGAACAACTTCTAAAATCAGAACAAGATAATATAGCCCTTATAACTGGAAAACCTTTTGTTGGCAAGACAAGATTTGTGAGCCAATTTATGGAAAATATTAAGTTCAAAGGTGTTCA
>JAUWAR010000122.1 GCA_030601965.1 bacterium
TTTCATTTGTATAGGTGTAATATTTGGAAAGATTAGTATTGCAAAGAGGCTCATTCCAGCAAGGGCAAATGCACTTTTGAAACTCAAAGAGAACCAGGCTGAAATCCCTCCTAAAGTTCCAACACCAGGACCAAAACTTCTATCAATGAAAAAGTAGTCCCCCCCTGCTTTTGGCATAGCTGTGACAAGTTCAGCCTTACTAAGAACTGCTGGGATAACGAGAATACTTGCTATTATGTATGCGAGCATTACTGCTGGTCCAGATTTTGCAAATGCGAGAGCAGGCAGGATAAATAGCCCTGAACTAATCATTGCCCCTGAGGCTATACAAAAGACATCAACAAGATTAAGTTCTTTTCGTAACTTCATATTCTTAGATTATCTAATTTCTAATTTCCAATCTGTCAATAAAAAAACTTGACAAGGTAAAAGAAAGGTGGAAAAGTGAAAAAGTCCAAAGGTTAAAAGGAAGGAAGATATGAAGACATTGGTTCTCTTTATTCTTATTGCATCAAATAAAATTACTATCCCTATTGAGACCCCAATATCTAAAATAGAACAAACAAGGATAACTGCGGAAGACTTTGGAGTCCTGCTTATACCCGGCAAGCCTATTTTACCTGCAAAGACTGTGCTTGTAGCAATTCCCCCAGGGAGTGAAATAATCTCTGTAAAAGTCAAAGAGAAAAAACTTGAACGTGTTGACACGGTTCTTATTCCAGTTTACGAAACTACAAATACTGATTCATTTTATATAGAGAGGTCTAATGAGATGTCCCTACTCTATCCTGAAGATGCAGGCAGGGAAATCGGAAGGCTTGTGTTTAGAAACTATAATCTTGTTAAGATAATGATTACTCCATTTGCCTATCATCTATCAAAACAGATACTCTATGAGAGAAAAGGGATAGAGATAGAAATAAAAGTCAAAAGTCAAAAGTCAAAAGTCAAAAGTCAAATTATAGATACTACTATGGATAATATTATAAAGGATTATGTTATCAATTTTGATGATACAAGAAAGTGGTACGAAATAGAGAAAAGAGAAGAGAAATTTGATTATCTCCTGGTTATACCGGAGGAATATAAAGCTAAAGCAAAGAGATTTATATCATGGAAGCAAAGTATTGGTCACAGGATGAAAATAGTTAATCCTGATGAGTTAGACCTTATTAAAGAAAAACATATAGACTGGGGAGTAAAATATATGCTATTCGTAGGGACAGAGATTGCCCCTGCTTACTATTTTGAGGATATAGAGATAGGTCAAATTTCGCCCAGTATAAATGCATTTGAGAATATCATAACCTTTGAGATGGGAACAGAATTGTGGAAAAAATCAATGCTTCTTATATCTGATAACAATACAAAATATCTCTCGGAAAAAATAATAGAGAACATAGGCATTGATTGGAGATTAAAGAAAGTATATTCCTGGCAAGAAGCCAGAAAAGAACTCCAATCAGCACAATATGGTATTGTTAATCTTACAAATCGCATATCTCATATCCCATATCCCATATCGGATATATCTCCATCAATAGTTTTCTCCTTATATCCATTTGAAGAGACTCCTCCAATCCCGTCTATCTCTCCTATTCGCGACCAGGGGGAGGCTCGCCTCGTAGTCTTTCCCACATCTAAATGGACTGATGTGCTTTGTGGAGGTGCTTATAGTTTCAATTATTTCTTCCTTCTATATCTTATTCAAAGAGAGATGAGCATAGGAGATGCACTTTTACGGGCAAGACTTGATTATGAAAAATACTTTCCAATGAGTCCTGTCCCGGATTTTAGAATTTATGGGGACCCGAGTTTAAGACTGAGCGGTATATTATCTTTTGATGTAAAAGTTAGCACCAATATGAATAATTATTTTGCTCCTAATAATACACTCATGCCTTCTTGCATCATTAAGAATCAAGGAACCCAAACAGTAGAGGACTTGAAAGTATATTGCAATATAGACTCAAGTAATGTTAGTATTTACTCACACTGCCTGTTAAGAAAAAGTTTAATCCCCGGAAAAGAGGAACTTATAGAATTCCCTGAATGGAACATCGGGCAGGGAGAATACAGAATAAATTTCAGGGTCTTTAATCCAAAGGATGAAAACTCAGAAAACGATACAACTTCAATTATAATTACTCCTGCTACAGGAGATTATCTCCTATTTGACCCTCTTGGAGAAGAGATGTTTCTTGATAGTCTATTGAAACAAGCTGGATATAAAGGAATATATTCAACGGAGTTATCCATTCTCTATCCGTATCTTAGAAATTTTTCTTCTATATTCGCTACTTCTTTTAATTGTGACGAAGAAGTAGATTCTATTTTACATTGTCAGTGTCTTTATTTTCAGGGAAAGAGTATTCCCGAAGTTGCATCTTTTGCGGGAATTGAAGTAGTTGAAGAACTATCATTTCCCGAAAATGTTATCGGGGTATCTAATACTCTTACCGAGGATTTGCAATTTGGATACGAAGGAGTCTTGCCTTTTAAAATAATAGAAAACGGAGCTACAATTGCATTTCAAGAAATTGGAGCGTATTATCTTAAAGATGACTATAAAATTTTTACGATGGTTTCCTCATTTAAAGATATCAAAGAGTCCGTCCATGGAGCAGATAAAATCGCTCTTATTGATACAATAATGCACTTTTTGGGAATAGCATCAAGAATACCAGAGTTAGATACTTCAAAACAAGAGAACAACATAGAATCACTCTTCGCTCTTCCAAATCCTTTTAGAAATAAAACTGTTATAAGTTTTGAACTAAAAAAGGAACAAGAAGTAGGAATTGCTATCTACGACCTTGCAGGAAAAACTGTAAGTATCCTACTTAACCAAACTCTTATTCCTGGTTTTTATGAAATAGTATGGGATGGCAAAGATTCCGATGGCAAACTCTGTGTGAATGGTATTTACTTTATGAGAGTGAAAAATGGACACAAATATAAAACAGCGAAGCTCATCCTACTGAAGTAGTACAAACCTTTTAGGTTCGCTGAGTTGCGAGGCTAAAAGCCTCACACTACTTAAAAAAAACTAAACCACTTGATTCTTCTCTTCCTTATTATCCTGGCAAACACTTATGGTGGCGAGTTTATGGAAGTTGGTGTGGGAGCAAGGGCACTTGGTATGGGAAGTGCCTTCACATCCCTGTCAGAAGACGCCACATCCTTTTACTGGAACCCAGCAGGTATTGCAAAACTTAACAAAAACGAACTCTTTGTTATGCATTCAGAAAATTTCAATGGAGTAGTAAAATATAATACAGCCTCTTATGCCAATAACTCAGTGGGGATTGCCTTTTGCCAGATTGGAGTTGATTCTATACTTATTGATACATTAGAGAATGATACATTAAACCCAGAACCAGAAGGTATAATAAATATTGCGGATTATGTTTTTTATCTCTCGTACGCTAATAAGATATCAGAAGATTTATCCTGGGGGATAAACTTAAAGGGAATATGGCGTGACTGGCTTGTTGGAAGTGCCTATGGATTTGGAAC
>JAUWAR010000124.1 GCA_030601965.1 bacterium
CCGTCGGGATATCCGGCGAAGTGCTCAGGAGGGTTTTTGGATGCGCCTTGTTATTTTTGGCTCTAAGAATGATTTTGGGAAAGTAACTCATTACTAAGCAAAAGGAGGAAGAAAGAATGGCTAAGAAGAAAGAGAAGAAAGGGAGGAAAAAGATTAAGAAGGAAAAGAAGGTAAAGCAGGTCTTTACTATCACTATGGAGAGCAGTGACCCCTATGTGGGCACCATCCAAGAGAATGTTAAGGGTAAGAAAGCGCGCTTTACCAGTGCCGGAGCCCAGATAAATTTTGTGGCCAAGAACATCATTGCTCTCGAAAAGGAATAATATGAACGAGAGACTTTTTTTGGCTTTAAAGGGGACCATCCGGGATTTTGTTAAGACCACGCGGGACGATGGTTGGGAGGAAAGAGAGATAAAGAAGGTCATCCGCCATATGACCCGGGATACACTTAAGGAGTATAAATAGGGAAGAAGAGCAACTAATGGTACCATTATGTGCCACGTGGCACATTGGACGGTGCGCTTTCGCTGGCACCTAGATTCAAATTCTTTGAATGGGCCCCTTTTTTCGACGGAAGCGAAAAACGCGTTTTGAAATTTGGCCTTTTGGGGTCTAAAAAGAGCCCGCCTCTTCGGCGGGTCCATCCTCCACTATAAGTTGGAAAGATATGAGAGATTTGGACAAGTTTAATTTTTTAAAGGAAAAATTTGGAGATATCCACGAAAATTATGCGAGGGACACGCTAAAGTTAAACATAAAGAATTGGGCAAAATTTAGGTATGCAATAAATATTGGTACACCCGACCATAGATCATCAGTAGTGTGTAAACAGATTAAGAAGAGTCAAGTAATTTGGGATGCCTGGGAAGATCTAGGAAAATCACATTACCAGTACATAACTAATCTGGTATATACAAATCATTGCTTTCAAGCATATAACGAAACAGATCTAATATATGCTTTTCGTAATTTTTACGATCTTTATTATCACGCAGTGAATTGTATAGATGCGTTATCAAGAATTATATTTATTCTCTATCAACCAAACAGTATTTACGCTAAAAATAGAAAAGGGATTTACAAACGGAAAGAGGTAGGTCTAAGGCATATTAAAAACACTAGCTATTTTAAAAGCAGATTCCAACTACTTGTTGATAGATTCAAAATAACTGAGATTCAGACAATTCGCAATAATTTATCTCATGGATGGAGGCCAACAGTAATATATGTCCAAGGCAGAAAGAGAGGTCTAGGTGTGGATGCAAGAATCAGGTATGAAAAACACGTAGACTGGATGGACAGGAAAGAGCAATATAATAAGCGATTATTGAGTGAATGGCTAAGCGATGACTATAGAAACGTTGAGCAATTCGGAAAAGAAGTTTTTGAGAAATGTATTCAGCAAATTCCTATTTGGGAAAAGCAAAATGACTTTAAAATTTATGATGATATGATGATATAAAGTTAGACGCTTCATCAAAAACTCAATAGATAAGTTGGTACTTTGCAAGCACGCAAAACATCAGGTTATTATATCTGGCAATTGGGAGTGGTAGATGATGGCAATTTTAGTCCTGGGTATAATTCTCATATTGTTTAGTATGGCATCAGTATTTGGTTTTTTCTCAAAGAGTGAATGGCATGCCCCACTTTTAGAGCTTACTGCGGAGTTGAAGGGTGGAGCTTGGAAAAAATTACAACCTGAAACAAGACGTCGTGGAGCATCTCTTGTAATTTTCTTTTTAGTTTTATTTAGCATAGGTGGAACTCTTGTTTTAAGATCGCCCATTTTACAAAATTACAGAAATCTTATTTTAATTGTATTGGGGATTCTCTTACTTTGGTTATTAAAGGGTACATATGAATTAATAAGAGCCTTTTATTCAAGAAAAACTTGGCTTTTAAACTATCTATTCTCACCATATTTATTTGCATGGAGACGTGACCATCTGAGCGAATATTCTGACCACGAAATTGCAGCCGCCATTTGCCGGGTCTGCAATATTCGAGATGAAAATCTAATTCAAGCCCATGCAGATTTGAAGTCTTTTTTGATTGCCTTACATCAAAAAACAAGACCGCCCATTGAACATAAAAAGTATCCTGAAGTATTAGAAGAAAATATATCGCAAGCAGAACAAATGATTCCTATATAAGTTAGGCGGTTTCTGGTTTCTTATCACTGTAATCGTGTTTTTTAATCTGTGTTATCATCTTTTCATCACTATAATCACTTTTCCAAAGGAATTGAAATGAAACTCGCCACCCTCTGCTATATACAAAAAGATAACAAGACCCTGATGCTCCATCGGGTAAAGAAAAAAGACGATATGCACCAGGGAAAGTGGAATGGTCTGGGGGGCAAGTTTGAGCCGGGAGAAAGCCCGGAGGAGTGTGTCATCCGGGAAGTAAGAGAGGAATGCGGACTTACCCTTAGAAATCCTATTCTAAAGGGGATAATGACCTTTCCGCAGTTTAGTAAAGGGGAAGATTGGTGGGCATTTATCTTTATAGCAAGAGAGTTTGAAGGGAGTTTAAAAGAATCCAGCGAGGGCGACCTGAAATGGATTGACAACGATAAGCTTTTTGACCTTGATTTATGGGATGGTGATAAGATATTTATAGAATGGTTAAAAAAGAAGGGCTTCTTTTCTGCCAAGTTCATCTATAAAGATGGTAAATTAACTAAGCACAGCGTTGTTTTCTATAAGTAACGGTTTGACGAGTTACGAGTTTCGGGCTGCGAGTTAAGTAATTGAACCATCCAACTATCAAACTATACAACTATAAAACAATAACATCGCTGTAATCGTGTTTTAAATCACTGTAATCTTCTTTCCGGAGGAAATCCATGAAAATCTTAAACATTGATGCCGAGAAGTGTAGCGGCTGTCGTTTGTGTGAATTAGCCTGCGCCTTTAATAAAGAGAAGAGGATTATTCCTATCTTAGGAAGAATAAACGTCTTCCAGAATTATGCCTCAGGTCTTAGCGTTCCGGTGGTCTGCACTCAATGTGAGGAGGCGCCCTGCATTAAGGTCTGTCCCACAGAGGCCTTGTATCGCGACCCGGAGACGAACGCCGTCAAGGTGAAAAAGGAGAAGTGCATCGGTTGTAAGCTCTGTGTCTCTGCCTGTCCTCAGGGAGGGATTGTCTTTGTTCCTGAAAAGAAGACAGTCATTAAGTGCGACCTCTGTGACGGAGACCCGGTCTGCGTCAAATTCTGTCCCACTGGCGCCCTGAAATACGAAGAACCGGTGAAGGCAACTTTAGCCAAGAGAAGGGAACAGGCGGAAAAAGTGTGGGAGACCCTTACATAGTTCGGAGTAACGGCCACCTATGGTGGCCTTGAGTTTGGAGTTCGGAGATAAAAGTTAAACAGTTAGGAGTTCGGAGTAAGATGGAAGAAGAGAAATTTGATTTTGAGAAGTTAGATGTCTATCAGAAAGCCTTAG
>JAUWAR010000154.1 GCA_030601965.1 bacterium
CTGAAAGAGCTGATAAATCTTCAGAACCAATTTGTAAAGCAGAAGAATAAAGGACTTATAGGCAAAACTGTTGAAATTCTTGTTGAGGGGAAAGCGAAAAGGAATGAGTTGTTTTATGGTAGGACAGACACGAATAAAGCAATAGTATTTAGTGGAAATGTATCTCCTGGTGACTTTGTAGATGTAAAGATAAATATGCTCTCAGGCTGGACACCAGTTGGTATATTGGCGAGAAGTTATACATTGAATTTGAATTCTATTATATCACCATCCTGAACTATGTAATCCTTACTTACTAATCTCTGAAGACCCTGTTCTTTTGCAGTTTTAAATGAATGCACTTTCTCAAAGTCCGTAAAGTTTATCACCTCTGCCTTTATAAATCCTCTTTGTATATCAGAGTGAATTTTCCCTGCCGCATCAAGTGCAGTAAGGGTTTGATTAATCAACCCCTTACTCATCTGCCAGGCTTTTGCCTCATCTCCTTTTACTGTATAAAAAGTGATAACTCCAAGTTCTTTATGAAGAGAGTTGGCAAATTTCTCAATAGGCATTTTACCCATTCCTAATTCTTTTTCGTATTCCTCTCTTTCCTGCTCGAGGAGTTCTAATATTTCAGTTTCAATCTTTGCATTAAGCACAAATGAGATGTGGGATGTGAGATGTGGGATGTGAGAATCTTGATTGGTATTTAAGATAGAGATATATGGTTTTAAGGTCATAAATTGGAAAGGGCTAAGAATTTTTTCTTCTTGTGGAGAAAACAAAGATTCTGAAAGATAAGTTTCTTTTTTAAGCATTTCTTTACATTTTTCAAGAGTAGTAATCTCTACAGTCGGTTTTTCTTTTTAAAGTTTTTTTATTCTTGTATCACATATCTCAAGGTCTCTTAAGATGAGTTCTTGTTTAATACTTGTGGCGCATTTGATGGGATTATCATATGTCCCAAAATATGGAATACAGTAAATAAATGCGTCAACATTCTGGAAATGGATAAAAGATTCCCTGCCAAATCCATGGGTATCTATAAATTCAACATCAGGATAAGTTGTTTTCTTAGGATGCAGAGAGGAAGATAGAAAATCAAGTCGTTTGTCCGGCAATTTAACAGATGCGGTATTTGATTCTATAATAGAAACTTCTTTTAGAGAAAGTGCTCTAAAAAGTGTGGTCTTACCTGAACCTTGTAAGCCAATTATACCAATCTTCATAAAAAATCAATGTCCTGTAGGAGGGACATTCCTGTCCCGATATTATTTTATCGGGGTTAGAAAACCCCTCCTACAGTGCAAATCATTTTACATTTTGATATCTATACTGGATAACCTTCAATTAGAATGTCTTCACCTATTTTTTTATATCTTACTTCCTCAAGACATAGGGCATTTTCTATCTTCTCTATAGAAAGTCCCTGAACAAAAGCAATCCCATCTCCTATGATTTTTGGAGAGATGAATATATAAAATTTATCTACAAGTCTCTCTTTTATAAAAGACGAGAATACCCTGCTTCCTCCTTCTACAAGGATGCTCTGAATACCTTCCTCACCTGCCTTTTTAAGCATTTTTTTAATGTCAACTTTACCCTGTTCGTCTGGCTCTATAACCCAGAGTTTTGAGTTTTGAGTTTTGAGTTTTGAGTTTTGAGTTGTTGCAATTATACACTCTTCTCCCAAAACGTTGGCATCTTCAGAAATCCTCAGGTTTGTATCAAGGATAATTCTTTTTGGAGATTTGCCTTTTATAAACCTGACTGTTAGAGATGGATTATCCATCAATACAGTATTTATTCCAACCAATACAGCATCGGTATGAGCCCTTAGTTTGTGGACATACTTTCTGGAGGCTTCAGATGAAATCCATTTGGAAGAGCCGTCTCTTGCAGCTATTTTGCCATCCAGACTGAT
>JAUWAR010000136.1 GCA_030601965.1 bacterium
GCGTCTACCAGTTCCGCCACTTCGGCACAGGTATTATTTTATGTTTTCATTTCCCACCTGTCAATAAAAAAATCTGAAAACTTGACAAATCTGATAATTCTATAATATGAACTCTTTATATTGAATAAAAAACTTTATATATTTTGGTTGATAACCCCTTTGTTTTTTCTCTCTTCTTGCAAAGGGAAACTGAAGGAGGGTGAAATGGCACAAGAAATGAAAACTCGTGAGCCAAAGGTTGCAGGTCAGTTTTATCCAGGAAAACCAGAGACTCTGAAAAAAATGATACAAGACTTCTTTGAGAATATTCCTGAAACTAAGGTTAAAGGAAAGATTTATGGAATTATTGCACCTCATGCAGGTTACGAATATTCGGGTCAAACTGCTGCCTATGCCTTTAAGGCACTTCAGAATAATGTTGACAGGCAAGATGCCTGTCCTACTGTTATAGTAATAGGCATAAGCCATCGGTATCCCCTAAGGGGTGTTTCTATTCAAGACCAAGGATATTTTAAAACACCACTCGGAGATATTGAAATAGATGAAACTGTTGCAAGGACTATCATAAAAAATTGCAAATTTAGTGATGGTTATGTTGAGGAAGCAGATGCTATAGAACATTCCGTTGAGGTTGAAGTTCCATTTTTGCAAGCCGCACTTAAAGATTTCAAAATTGTGCCTATAATGCTTGGAATTCAGACCATTGATGTCTGTAAAGATTTGGCTCGTGCAATTGCTGTAAGTATAAAAGACAAAGATGCTCTTATAGTTGCATCATCAGATTTTTATCATGGTGATGATTATGATGAGTGTAAAAGCACACTAACTAAAGCAGTTTCTTTTATTAAATCTTACGATATTAATGGATTTCATAACTATTTTATAGAAAATGAGCAAAGAGGAAGATGCATTGCCTGTGCAGGAGGGACAATCATAACAACTATGCTTGCTACGAAAGAGTTGGGAGCAAATAAAGTTAGACACTTATATTCTACAAACTCTAATGATGTAACAGGTATGAAAGGGGACTATTGTGTAGGATATGCAAGTTTCATAATCACGGGTAGAAATTCTTCTGTAAATATAGAAGATAAATACTTAACAGAAAAAGAGAAACAAATTCTCCTTGATATTGCAAGAAAATCTATAGAAAAAGCAGTAAAGGGCGAGAAGACCCCAGAATTCAAAGAACCTGAGAGTGAAAGATTAAAAGAAAAAAGGGGATGTTTTGTAACAATCAAAAAATACGGCCAGTTAAGGGGATGTATTGGTTATATTCAGCCAATAAAATCTTTATATTTAGCAGTGAGCGAGATGGCAGTTTCTGCCGCGTTAAAGGACCCAAGATTTCCACCTGTAAAAGAAGACGAACTTGCACACCTTGAACTTGAGATATCTGCACTTACGCCACTTGAAGAAATCTCCTCGCCTGAACAGATTCAAGTGGGAAGGGACGGAATCTATATTGTAAAAGGTTTTTACTCTGGCCTCCTTTTACCCCAGGTTGCAACAGAACAAGGCTGGAACAGGATGACATTCTTGGAACACACCTGTATAAAGGCAGGACTTCCAACAGACGCATGGAAAGAGGACTGTAATATCTACATCTTTCAAGCACAGGTATTTGGAGAGAAATGAAAATTTTATCCAAAGCCATTGTTACCTTATTCTTTCTTCTTATCCCTGCCTCCTGTTGTTATGCTACGAGTGTAGAATTTACTCTCCGAGAAGATGAGCAAAGGATAAAAGATAATGTTGTATCATTCAAAAACTCTGTATTTCTTTTTGAGCATACAGGTAAAATAAACCGAAACCAGATAAATAAAATAAAATTTTATCCTCCAAGGGAGGAAACTACCTCCTATTTTATACAAGCAAAAAAAGATGTAAAAGAAATATTGAAGCAAGCAAATAAGTTTCAACAAAAATTCAAAGACGCCGAAGGACTAATCTTACTTGATGAGGAAAAAAGCATTCTCAAGCCAGATGGAACACGCATAATGAGATACCATTTTATAGGAAAGATATTAAAGCCGTCAAAGAAAGAATGGGCAAGAAATTCCATCAGTTTTGATGAAAATAGACAAAGAGTAAATATCCCTTTTGCAAGAACTATAAAGCAAGACGGACAGGTCATAGACCTTGATAGAGCAAAAATTAAGATTAGCAGTCCTGCTCAAGGAATGCGCCATTTCGGCAGATATAAAATACTTTCTTTTACACTCCCGGAAGTTGATTGTGGCGATATCTGTGAATATATAATAGAAAAAGAGGTCTTTAATCCCTGGGACAAAAAAATCTTTGACCCTGAATTCTTCTTCCAGTCTCATGAACCTGTTCTCTTATCAAAATTCTCTGTGACTATTCCGGATTCTCTAAAACTCCATTATATTACAAGAAATATAGACATTCTTCCAGATATATTGAGAAAGGATAAAACCAAGACATATATATGGGAAATGAAAGAAATTCCGCCCATTATAGACGAACCCTATATGCCTGGTTATATAGATATCGCCCCTGGGGTTTTCACAACCACTCTTGATAGTTGGGATTACTTATTTGACAGAGATGCTGAATTTATAAAAGAAAGAATGAAGATAGCACAAGAGATAAAAAATCTTGCTTTAAGCATCACAAAAGGCTCTAAAAACAAAGAACAAAAAATCGCCTTTATTTATCATTGGCTTGAGAAAAATATAAGATATGTGTCTATAAAGGGAAGTATCTCCTCTGGTATGTGGGGACATCCTGCAAGCCTCACTCTAAAAAACAAGTTTGGGGATTGTGTGGATAAGGCAGTTCTATTTGCTACAATGCTTAAGACAATCGGCATAGAGGCATATCCAGTTGGAG
>JAUWAR010000102.1 GCA_030601965.1 bacterium
CAATTAACCCCGCCCCCCCCCCATCCGCTTTATGTCAAAATCCCCGTATCCTGGTTTTCTTGTTTTCTGGTTTCATTGGTTCCTTGGATATATCTCTTTTAGAAATTGATAAGTGAGTTCTATCTTGTCAAGGATAGACTCTTTTGTAAGAGCATTTGGAACCTTTTGGAGAGGTAAATGAGTTGTCACAAGAGTTACCTTCAATTTTTCTGATGCAAGCATCATAGCAAACTTTTTTGTTCCTGTCAGGGATGCTAACAATTCAGTATGTCCTGTAAAATCTGGATGCACAAGATTAACCGCAGACTTATTTATAGGCGCAGTAACTATGGCATCAATCTCTCCTTCCTGAGCAAGTTCTGTTGCCTTAAGAATAGATTTATAAGCCGCCTCCCCACTCTTGTAAGAAACTTTACCATAAGGAACTTCTTCTCTTTTTATCTTTATACAATCTATAACAGGACAAGGAACTTTCAGGGTAAATCTCTTGGCAGTCTCCTTAATTATATCTTCTGAGCCTATTATGATGAGTTGAGAGTTAAGAGTTAAGAGTTGAGGGTTTAAAGCTTTTAGGATTATTTCGGGTCCAATCCCAGCAGGGTCTCCCATTGTGATACCAATTTTCATAGACTATTAACCATAGACTATAGACTAATCTTTACATATATTTTCTCTCTTGCCTCTTTAACAAGCGACTTATATACTTTACCAAACCTCTCTTGCTGAAGATATTGCTTTATCTGCATCCGTATTTCATCAAATCCTGGAAATCTCTCCTCGCTTCTCTCTAAAACCTTGACCACATAAAGACAATTGTCTCCTTTCAATATATATACTTCTTGTATCTGCACAGTCTCCAACTCCTGTGGTAAAGGAGTTTGACTTAATGGAACAAATTGCGAACTGTCAGCTAATAAAACAATATCCTCTGCGTATTTATGTATAGATGTGGGCTCGTCATCCTCAATCGCCTCTTTTACACTTTCTGCAATCCGCTCTACATTTAGAGAGTCATCCTTTATGGGCAGTATCTTTATCACAATATCTCTTAAACTTATCCTGTTACTTACTGTCTGCTCTCTCAAAAGAATATGATATGCATCTTCTTTTTCTAATATATCTATTTCCCCTATTTTAAGTGTTTCAACGAAATCCCTGAACTCTGCCTGCATATCCTCTTTGCTGAAAGTGCCTATAAATCCTCCCCTCTCTCTACTAATTGGGTCATCTGAATATTTAAGTGCGAGCTTCTCAAACTTCTCTCCCCTCTTGAGTTTTCTCATAACTTTGTCTGCTTTCTCCTTTGTAATCTCTCTTGCTTTATCCGATAATTTGTATGGAACAGCATAACATATAAATCTACAAGAGGCAGGTATATTTGGAATTGAATCTCTATTCTCTCTATAGTATATCCGTGCCTCTATATCAGTCGGCATTGTCCCAACTCCAAGTTCTTTCTCTATTAACTTCCTTATGAGAAAATTGTCTTCCATCTCCTCTTTGTATTTTTGTCTGAGCTCTTGCTCTGTAAGACCTGCTTTCCTGAGTTCTTGCTCAAATAATTCATCAGATGGAAACCGCCCTTTTGCTGCAAGCATTGCATTTTGGAGTGCTTCCGCTATCTCTTCTCCAACAACAAAAAGACTCTCTTGGAGAGCCATTGCAACAAGTAGTCTATTCTCTATCATCTTTGTAAGAATCTCTTTTCTCACGCTATCAGTTGGAGCATACACCGCCATAAATAAAACCTCGTTCACCTCTTTCTCCAGAATAATACTACTCCCAACTACAGCGACAATTTTATCAAGGGTCTCTTCATAGGCAAGACAGTGAGCAGTAGGCACTATGCAGTAGACAGCAAGAAAAAAAGATTTAAAGTAATTCATTGTGTATCTCCACAGATATTTTAGTGCGAAGTTCATCAAGTAGCGAATCAAAAACTGCTTTCTGCTTTATCATAGTCAGATGATTCTCTATCGTGTCTCTCACATCTTCATAATTCACCTTCTTGCTCGTCTTCCTGGCTCCAATGAGTTTAATGATGTGATACCCATAAGTCGTCTTCACAATATCACTCATATCTCCTGTTTTCTTGAGATTATATGCCGCATCTTCAAACTCTGGCAAATTAGCTATATCTCCCCTTTTAATATAGCCCATTACTCCGTTATTTTTAGCAGAAGGGTCAAGAGAATACTTCCTGGCAAGACTACCAAAGTTCTCGTTTTTCTTTAATCTGGATAGAATGTCATTTGCCTCTTCAAGAGTAGCAACTAATATCTGGGCTATTCGTATTTCTTTATTATACTCATCTTCGTGTTTATCAAAGTATGCCCGAATCTCACTCTCTGGCACAACAACATGTTTTATCATATAGCCTGAAAGAAATTCATTTGCAAGTAATTCCTTTTCTATGGATTTCAATCTCATAGCAATTTCTCTTTTTTTATGGACTTTCTCCCTGATAGCCTCTTGATACAGGAGTTCAGTATTTACCCATCTTTGTATAAGTTCTCTTTTCTGGGCAGGTCCAAGTTGTGCCATATACTGTGGTGGAATCATCTCATAAAATGCAGACTCACTTAGAGAAGCCTTCCCCACCCTGGCTATAACTTTCTCTTCTTTCTTGCATCCTACAAGACAGTAAGCACTAAGCACCAAGCAGTAAGCAGTAAATCTGAAACATTTGGACATAATACCTCCTTGGTTCTGTGGTGTCAGGAGTTACCTCCTGACACTACTTTCTGTCGGAAGGTAACTTCCGACAGCACACTTAAAAGTGAATCCACTTTATTTTTTATAATTTCCTCACTTCTGCGACTTCATCATCTTTTAGTCTTATTACTCTCACCCCTTTTGTGCTCCTGCTCTGGAGACTGATAGGTTTCACAGGAGTCTTTAAAGTCTTGCCTTTGCGACTAATAATTATAAGGTGGTCAGAATCGTTTACGATTTCACAACCTGCTATCTCTCTTTTCATACAGATAATTCCCTTGCCTCCCCTTCTGGTCTTTCTGAATTTGGGTATCCGAGTCTTTTTCCCATAACCATTTTTACTACAGAAGAAGATACTCAACTTTTTATCCTGCACATAACTTATATGCGTAATAGATTTAATCTGGATTACCTCATCGTCCGGATTAAGTCTCATGCCTCTTACACCAGTGGCAGCTCGCCCCATACTCCGCAACTCTTTCTCGTCAAATCTGATAGCCTTTCCCTTTCTTGTAACAAGTATAATGTCATTTTCTTTCTCTACAAAAGTAGTGCCTATAATATTATCATTCTCCCTTAATGAGACAGCTCTAATTCCATTTTTCCTCACATTCTTAAGGCTAACTAAATTAAGTCTCTTTACAACTCCATTCTTCGTAGCAAACACAATATCCCCTTTAAATTCTTTTAAAGGAAGTGCATTAACGATTTTTTCATCCTCGTTAATCCCTATAATACCTATCAACGGTCTCCCCTTACCAGCCCTATCAGATTCTGGAAGTTCATAAACTTTAACTGAGTAACATCTACCCTTATCTGTAAAGAGAAGAAGCGATGAATGTGTGGAGGCATAGAATATATCAGATGTAACATCTTCCTCTCTAAGTGCTATACCAATAACACCTACTCCACCCCTTGCTTGCGTTTTATGAACAGAACGTGGAACTCTTTTGACATATCCTTTCTCTGTTAGTATAATTGCCATATCTTCATCAGGAATAATATCCTCTATCCGGAACTCTTGTTCCTCTGCTTCAATAATTTTTGTTCTCCTTTTATCACCAAACCTTTCCTTAATATCAATAAGTTCGGTCTTTATAACCTCCATTATGCCCTTTTTTGTCGCAAGAATGTTCTTGAGTTTCTCCATAAGTTTAATCAGTTCAAGATACTCTTTCTCAAGTTTCTCTCTCTCAAGCCCAACAAGACGAGAGAGTTTCATATCAAGAATTGCCTGCGCCTGAATAGCAGAAAGCGTGAATTCACCCATCAGTTTTTCTTTTGCCATTTTCTCGTTTTCTGAAGTTTTAATAATTTTAACTACTTTATCTATATTTGCAAGTGCGACTTTAAGTCCTTCAAGAATATGTGCCCTCTGTTCTGCTTTATCAAGGTCAAATTCCGTTCGCTTCTTAACAACATTATATCTATGACTTAAAAATGCCTCCAGAGCCTCCTTAAGAGTAAATAATTGTGGAATACCATTGTGAATACCAAGTAAGATTATACCATAGGTTGTCTTCATTAAAGTATGTTTGTAAAGCCTATTCAAAATTACTTCTTCGTTTGTATCTTTTTTCAGTTCTATCACTATCCGTATCCCCTCTTTACCCGACTCATCTCTTATATCTTGAATTCCCACAAGTTTTTTCTCTTTTATAAGTTCAGCAATGCGCTCTACCAAAGATGCCTTATTTACCTGATATGGAATTTCCATTACTATTATGGACTTTCTTTTCTCTTTTTTCTCAATACTCGCTACTGCTTTCAGGGTGATTTTGCCCTTTCCTGTTCTATAAGCCTCTTTTATTCCACTCTCTCCTACAATTGTTGCCCCTGTTGGAAAATCAGGACCT